>JAGHCE010000189.1 GCA_021160625.1 Planctomycetota bacterium
AAGTCCGAGTTCGTCGCCAATATGAGCCACGAGCTGCGCACGCCGCTAAACTCCATCATCGGCTTCGCCGACGTGCTTCTGGGACAGGCCAAAGGCGTCGCCGCCGAGGAGCAGATTCGCTACCTGCAGAACATCCGCAAGGCCGGCTACCGGCTCCTGGAGCTCCTGTCGGAACTCCTGAACTTCGCCCGGCTTGAGAGCGGCCGCGTCCAGGTCAACACCGGGCCGGTCTCGGTGCCCGGCCTCCTGCAAGAGGTCGTCACCAACCTTGAGACCTTGCCCCTGAACTCGAAGCGCCTCGACTTCGCCACGGACGTCGATTCCCGGATGCCCACCGTCATCACCGACGAGGTCAAGCTCAACCAGATACTCACCAATCTCGGCTCGAACGCCGTCAAGTTCACGCCCGACGGCGGCGGCATCACCTTCGGCGCGGCCCTGAGCGGGGCGACTCTGGCCGTTTGGGTGGCGGATTCCGGGATAGGCCTCGACGACAAGGAAAAAGCCCTCATATTCCAGCGGTTCCGCCAGGGCGACTCCGGTCCGGCGCGCAAGTTCGAAGGCGTGGGCCTGGGCCTCTACATCGTCAAGGCCCTGGCGGGCCTTATGGGCGGAGACGTCAAGGTGGAAAGCCGCAAGGGAAATGGCGCCACCTTCACCGTGACACTTCCCGTGGAGCTGATGGACCTGTAGGCCCCAAGCCACAATTTCACCCCTGGTGGGAACAGCCGAAGGCTTCCTGTTGTTACTATCAATGAAGGACCGACACCACCTCCTTCCAGGCGGGTGACGAGCGTTCCCCCCACGCTCTCACCCGCCTCATTTTTTCGCCGCCCCTGCGCGACTGTGCAGTATCTTGGCTTTTGCGACTTGGAGCCCAAGCGGCTCCAATTAACTGATGTCCTGCGACGTGGTGTGCCACGGCGGGTAGACTTGTCCACCAGTGGGGGTCTTCGACCCCTTTTTGCTATGGGGCCGCGCGCGTTGCGCGCGGAAGTCAACCGGCCTAATGAGGGCTGTGCCCCTTCTTCCTGCGATACGTAGGGTGTAGCTTGCCGCTCGTGGCAATACCGGCGCTGCTTCAGATCCAGCACCTTACCCGCCGGGCGTATTCGCGCCACTCTTTGCCCAGCGCCTCTTGCAGGTCCTTCTCCTCGACGGGGATAAACTTCCGGGACATCGCCAGGACGAACGCCGGCATGATTATAGTCGGCGTGGCCGTCCCCAGAATCACCGCAAGCCCAAGAAGGGCCAACGCCATCCCGAGATACATAGGGTGTCGGCTGAAGCGATAGGGCCCCCGTGTGACCAGGCAGGCTGACCGCTCAAAGGGCTTGACGGTCGTCTGGGCATTGTCGAAGAGCCGCGATGCCCAGATGTTCAGCGCGATGCCCACCGCAAGCCCCACGACGCCAAGGTAGTTCCAGGGCGAGGGAACGAGCCGCCGGAGAGGCAGCAGGAAATGCAGCGCAATCATAGCGACAATCGAGGCCAGAAAGTACGAAGGCGGCAAGAATGCCTTGCGCTTCATTTCGTGCCCCTGTCGTTATGGTCCCCGAACCGCAGCCGGCGGCCGGATTTCCTCAGTGCCGTCCCGTCCTTCTCATCTTCGTGGCGTTCTCGCCCCCGTTGATGATGTAGAGAAGCGGCATTGGCCTGTCCACACCTTCTATCCAAGGGGGCCTGGCGCCCCACGGCGTCGAGGAGAGAACGTTTGCAAGGTCCATCCAATACTCGATGCGCGCGGGTGCGAGGTCCCACGTGGCATGGAAATGATTGGCCGGTGCGTATTGCTTGTACTCGGCCATAGTCGCGTACCTGGGTGTGATGAACGTATGCGGCCAGGTCGGCGTCGATGTCTCGCAGACGGCCTCTTCGAGCTTTCCGGGAAGGGCCACCGTCACCGCCTCGTCCCACACTAAGCTGAACATCCCGCTCGTAACGCTGTAGGCCAGCCGCCCTGCGATGCAGTCGATCCCGCCCGGAGATACGAAGGCTACCGAGTTTCCGCCGCCCGGAAAGTAGCCCGGGTCGGCAAGAGGCATCGAAATAGCGGACATAATCTCGTTCTCCGTCGCCCCCGGCTTCCCCGCCCAGTTGAATGACGCCGAGCCGCTGTTGTCCCCATCAACGAGGCCCTTGTCCCACCACAGGCTCTGGCCCTGCGGCTTGGCGATGCCGAGTTCCCCGGCCTTTGCCTGTATCTCCCATGGCTCCCAGACCTTCCGGAAGTCCATAAAGAGCGGCGGGGCGCCGCCGGAGAGGTACGTGAAGAACAGCTGCGTCAAGAGCCCCTGCATATCGGCCTCGGTGGCGTATGGCATTACGGACTTGGGGCCGTTGTGGTCAAAGGTGGAGTTGAAAAGCGACTCCATGACGTCGGCCACCGGCAGTGGAATCCCCCTCCTATCGCTTCCCCATTCGAGCTGGCTCATAAAGCCGCCGCCGACCGCGTTGAGGTCGCGCATAACGTCACGGGTGATAAGGTACATCGCGAGGCTGGTATTGAAGCGTTCGGAGTCGTCCTCGCCTGAAAGCTCGAGGCGTTTCCCCATGTGGCCGTCCACCCAGGCGCGCAGGGCCTTGAGCTCCTTTTCATCGTAGGCTTTCTTTTCGAGCATGTCGGCAAGAAGCTTCATATCGAGGCGGGTGATCTCGATACCGAAGGTGTTTCTCGTCGGCAGGACGTGCGCCAGCGCAGTCTCCATGCCCATAGAGTCGTGCCCCCAGATGACCACTCGCCTGCCCTTGAGGCCCGCCGCCGTGACGGCCGCGTAGCACCAGTCGGCAAGCGCGTCGGCCGTGCCCTCGGTCATCACCGGGTTCCCCCCGGTGTCGGGCCATGTCCCCACGTTGATGTGTACAAGCCGGCCGTATTGCGATATGGCGCCGCTTGCCGCGTGCGTGAAGACCACGCCGGGCTTGGGACCGGAGTTGCCACAGGTGAGGTTCAAAGGCGTGTCGGAAGGAAATTGCGTGAGAAGGGAAATCAGTCCCAGCTGGGGAAACGCCCACGTGTCCGGTACGCACACAAGCGCGTCCACCCCTGCATCGCGAAACTGCTTCGCCACAATGTCGGCCTGTACCTCGCCGTCGACCAGCACCGGCGACCACACGACACGCACGGGAGAACCATCCGGCATCGTCACACGGGAGGCGATTGTATCCGCGCTCATCGATACGATGTTTGCCGCCCGCTCGCGGCTGGCCTTGTCTATCCGCGGATCACACGTGGCAAAAACCCCGAAGGTCACCCTGTGCTCCGGCACCCGCCCGGTCGCAACCAGTCTCTCAGCCTTGGGTATCACCCCGACACCTCCATTTCCAAAACCGGTTTCCAAAAGCGGCACTTCGCTGACAGGACCGCTTGCATCGGTGCCGAATCAGCGCGGTCGCAATCACCGAAATACTGCACACTATGCAGTGTATACAAATTCTTTTTGCATTCAAAACAATATCTGTACTATCTTGAAGCGTGCCGGGAACGCTGCTGTCACAGCGGGGAAAAGCACAAGAGTGAAAGGGAAAGGAGTTGCTCCTGGAACAGTATATGCAATGCGTTCTGGCCCAGCCGGTGAACCATGTGCTCCTTTCCGCAGGCCTTGAATGGCTCAAAACTCCCGAAGGGCCCGCGCGCCAATGACCTTGTGGCACACTGCGGCACTCCGTAACCCGGCGTGAAAGGGCTGTTCAAGTGGAGCGCTTCTCTTTGAAGATATTGCAACGATCACACTGTGGGTGGACCCTGTTGCCTGAACGGGCACGAAGTTGCCCGGCAGTTTTTCCCCGTCCAGGACGACCTCCACCCCGTTGGTCCTTGTCGGCAAAAAGTGCCGTGGCAGGCTTATTTCGCGCCATCCCAGCCCCCATTTCTGCGGCCGCGGTCGCGCGCGGCAACGATCGGCGAATTCCTACCGCTTGATAATGAGGTGGCGGCGCCAGTTGAGGTCGTCGCGGTCGGGAAAATCGACACGATGATGCGCGCCGCGGCTTTCGGTTCGCATCCGCGCAGAGAACGTAATCAGCTTCGCCAGCGTCAGCATATTCTGAACGGCCCAGCCTTCCGGTGTGTCGAACTGCTTGTCCATCACGTACGAAGACCAGAAGTCGATGCGCTCCTCGCTCTCGGCCAGCGACCCGGCATCTCGGTCGATCCCCACCTGGCGCCACAAAAGGGACCTCAGCGAGTTCTCCATATCACGGACGTCGACGGTGGCCGGACGGCTCTCGGCGACGGCCTCGGCGGCGACGCGCGGCGCGGCGATCTTTTCACCGCGGGCGGCCCGGCCAGCGGCGGCTCCGGCAGCCCTGCCGTAAACGAGGCCCTCAAGCAGCGAGTTCGACCCTAAGCGGTTTGCTCCGTGAAGGCCCGTGTCCGCCGCCTCGCCGCAGGCGTAGAGCCCGTTGACGCCGGTCAGGCCCGACCGGTCAACCCGGATGCCGCCGCAGAAGTAGTGGGCACTCGGGCGCACCGGGATCATATCGGTCGAGATGTCGATGTCGAAAAGTCGGGAGAGCTCGGCCAGCTTCGGGAAGCGCTTGAGGATCGTGTCCTTGTCCAGGTGACGCAGGTCGAGGTACACGTTCGTATCGCGCGTTTGGGCCATCTGGCGGACGATTGCGCGGCTGACGATGTCGCGCGGAGCGAGGTCGCCGAGGGGATGATAGTTGGGCATAAAGTGAATGCCGAAGCGGTCCCTGAGCTGGCCGCCTTCGCCGCGAACGGTCTCGGAGATAAGCGTCCGCTCCGTACCGGCGATATAGAGCGTTGTGGGATGAAACTGCACAAACTCCAGGTCCGAGAGCGTCGCCCCCGCCCTGTAGGCAAGGGCTATCCCGTCGCCGGTGGCGGTGGAGGGGTTCGTGGTTTCGCGGTAGGCATAGCAGGCGCCGCCGGTGGCGATGATGACACAGGGCGCGTAGAAGACCTCCAGGTTCCCGCCGTGAAGGGCCAAAACGCCCACGACCCTGGAGGCATCGCTTACGACGTCCACAACGAAGGTGTATTCAAGGATGTCGAGGTCGGCCGTTCGGCGGGCCTTTTCGAGGAGAGTCCTCTCTACCTCGAAGCCGGTTGCGTCGCCGTTGGCGTGGACGATGCGCGCGCGGGAATGGCCCCCTTCCTGGGTAAAGAGGAGTTCGCCGTCGCTGCGGTCGAACCGGGCGCCCCAGTCGATGAGCTCCCGAACGAGCTCGGGGCCATCCGTGGTGACGTAGCGGACCACCTCCTCGTCGCAAAGGCCGGCACCGGCCGTGAGCGTGTCGTCGACGTGCGAGTCGGTTGAGTCATCCGTAGAGAGCACCGCCGCCACGCCGCCCTGGGCGTAGTTCGTGTTCGATTCGCTGGCGGCTTCCTTCGTGAGGACCAGCACGCGCCCGAACCGCGCCGCCTCGACGGCGGCACGAAGTCCGGCCACGCCGCTTCCCACGACGATCGTGTCGGCCTCGTGCGAGGTCAATGCGGCCGTATCAAAAGAAAGCAGATATCGCTTGCTGCTGAGGTACTTCTTTACCATAACTTGCCGCTCTTTCCTCTCTTTCCGGATACTCGCACCCGGAAACCGCCCCTGGCGGCAAACCAGTATACCCCCGTCATCCCGCCACGCAAGATATGCCACTTGCGCCTCGCCTAACCAGCGCCACATATCATTCGTAGGGGTGCCGCCCTCAACGGCGGGTAAACTTGCCGCGCCCGCGGAAAGCCAGTTGATTGCCACAGACAGCGTCCGTGCCCCCCGTAGCAAAGAGGGGGCGGAGCCCTCCCCCATAGCAGGAAGGGGTCGAAGACCCCCACTGGTGGACAAAATCGCCACGGTGCTGGCAAGCGGCCGCCAGTGGCACATGGCAGGAAGGTGGCGAGGTCCTCCTACGGGTGGGTTTGGGGGGCTATAGGGGCGAGGAGGTCGATGTAATCTGCGGCGAGTTTTTCCCGGTCGAAGTTTGCCTCGACGTAGGCACGGCCCGATTTGCCCATTGCGGCGCGTTTTAACTCGTCCCGCCGCAGTGTCCCAAGTGCGGCGAGGAACTCGTCGGTGTTTTCCGGCTCTATGGCGATGCCGGAGGCAGCCTCTTCCACTATCCCGCGCGCCTCTCCCGCAACGCCCATAATGATGGGCCTGCCGCAGGCCATTATCTCGAAGATTTTCGACGGGATGACGTGCTCGAAGAGCTCGGCTTTCCTGAGGTGCACGAGCACGGCGTCGCTGGCGGCGAGGAAATCCACGATGCGCCGGCGGGGCTGCTGGCCGGCGAAGATGACGTTCGAAAGAGCCTTCGCGCCCGCCTTTGCCTCGAGCTCGGCCCGCCTTGCCCCTTCCCCCACCAGGAGGTAGACGAGCCGGTCGTCGTCCCTGGTCTTCTCGGCGGCCGCGAGGACGATGTCCAGCGCGTGGGCCATACCGATTGTGCCGATGTACGAGCAGACGAACCTGTCCGCAAGGTCGAACTCCTCCCTGACTGCGTCGGCTCCGGCACCGCCGCCGGGCGTAAAGCGCTCGAGGTCGACGCCGTTTTTCACGACGGCGATCTTGCGGCGCGGCACGCCCCGGCCGGAGAGGATGTCGACGGTGGAGTCGGCCACGGCCACGACAAGCTTCGCGCGGCGGTAAAGCATCATCTCGATGCCTTCGAGGATTCGGATGATGAACCTGTTGTGAAGTGCCCCTACCGCCACTATCGAGGCAGGCCAGAGGTCGCGCACCTCGAAGACGAACGGCCGCCGCAATAGCGTCGATATGACAAAACCGGCCAGCCCCACGAAGAATTGCGGCGAGGTTGCGATCACGACGTCGTAATGACCCGAGAGCACCGGCAACCCCACAAACACGGCCGAGAGCATAAAGGAGATGTAGGAAAGGGTGCGCTTCAGGAAGCCCTTGTTGGGCGTGGCGTATATCCAGGAACGCACGACCTCTATGCCGGCAAGGCGCTCGTGCATCAGGACCCGGCCTCGGTAGCCCTCGGGGACAATGCCCGTCGGGTGGTGTGGAAAGGCGGTCAGCACCGTCACCTTGTGGCCCCGGCGCACCCAGGAGCGCGAGAGCTCGAAGACCCTCGCCGCGGGTGCCCCCATCTCGGGCGGGAAATACTGGGAGACGTAGAGTATCCTCATAACCTCATCAACCCGGCCTAACGAGGGCTGTGCCCCTTATCCCTGCCACGCGCAGGGTGCGCCCTCCACGGCGGGTAACCCTCAGCGCACGCAGAATAGATGTAGGGGCGAGGCATGCCTCGCCCGCAGAAGGTCAGTTGACTGCCACGGTCGACGCATGCGTCGCCCCTACAGTATCACTGGCGGACAAAAATCGCCACGGCGCTCGCAAGCGGCCACCAGTGCCACACCGTTGTGTAGGGTGCGCTTTAGCGCACGCGGAATACTTACACGGCGGGGCAAGACCCGCCGTGGCACACGCACCGGCCAAGGGGCGAGATTTACCCGCCGCGCCGTGGCACCCTTCAGGGCTAATCGTCGTCCAGGGCGTTTTCGGCATTGCCGTAGGTGGACAAGGCGCCGAGTCCGGCCTTGAACGGGAAGAGCAGCTGGTTCATCGCGTAGCCGACCTTGGCGAAACCGGTCGGCGCGACGTAAACGATGTCGCCCTCCTTGAGCGCGACATTCTGCTCGGCGGCGCCCTTGTAGACCAGTTTCCTGAGATTGATCTTCAGGACCTCCGGCTTGTCGAGGCTTATACGCGTGACACTGAGCTTGGCGGCGTCGGCGTTAAAGGTAAGCCCGCCGGCCGCGGCGAGGGCGTCCAGAAGCGTCATATCACCGTGGTAGGTCTGCAGCCCCGGTCGGCGAATCTCGCCGAAAAGGTAGATGGCCTTGGAGTTGGCCGCCAGGAGAGCGACGGTAACACTGGGCTGGGAAAGCTCGGCGAGCAACGCTGTCCTGATAGCCTCGGCGGCCTCGAGAGTGGTCATTCCCGTGACGTATATGTCGCCTACCGAGGTGACGGTTATCTTGCCGTCAGGGCGCACCATTACCTGGCGCGAGTACTCCGGATAGCCCTTTATCTCGATGGAGAGCTGATCGGGAGGGGCAATGCGGTACTCGGCCTCCACGACCGGGTTTCGGGCCATCTTGATAAGCCTGGCCTGCATAGCCCTGTTGTTGCCGTTGCAGCCGGAGCCCCACAGCAACGCGAGTACCACCGTTATCACCATACTCGAATATGAACGCATCCTTGTCCTCCTCCAATTTTCTTCCCCGGCCGTCAAGTCAGGCAGCCATACCTTGCAAAGGCCCTCACCACGGCGCGCCGCAGCGGTCGCGGGAGAGGCCTTTTCCACTGCTTTATACTCCTGAAACGCCGAAATGTTGTCAGCAGCCGGTACGAGGCTCAAAAAAAGATCCAGGATGCCGGTGCCTGCACGACCGCCGCGATTCTAAACCGCTTTTCCGGGCAGTCAACCAATTTCCTTTGCCACAGCCTCCTGCCGGCGCTATTATCTGCCGAAATCAACTTCGGGCGCGGACGCGTTGGGGAACGTATGGCCCAGAATGTCCAGGAGAGCATCTGCAGCATTGTCGCCGCCGACCTCAAGGAGGGGTTCTTCGGCGTCGCCGTGGCGTCGAGTTCGCTGGCCGTCGGGAAAACGGTTCCTTTCACGGGTGCATTCGCCGGGGCGATCGCCGTCCAGGGCTACACGAGCCCCTACTTCGGTATTGCCGGTATGAAGAGGCTGCGCGACGGGCTTTCAGCAGACGCCGTCCTCGAGGAGATAATGGCGGGCGACCCGATCCGGGAGAGCCGGCAGATTCTCTTGATAGACGTGGGCGGCCAAACGGCTACGTTTACGGGGTCACAGCTGTTCGACTACGCAGGGTCGCTGGCCGGGCACCACTACATCATCGGCGGATGCGGCCTGGCGGGCCTGGAGGTCCTCCGCGCCGCCGCAGGGGCGTACGAATCCTGCAAAGGTGACTTTGCCGAGAAACTCGTGGCCGCCGTCACCGCCGCACAAGACGAGTCCAACCGTGCCCCTTTCGAATCGGCAGCGCTTCGCATATCAAGGGACGAACCCTTCCCCTACATCGACCTGCGCGTCGACAGCCACAACGAGCCGGTCGGGGAGCTTGCGCGGCTCCTCGCGATGTGGCGCGAGAAAAATGCGCCATCCGACCACCCCGCGCGGGAATCCCGGGACCAATCGAATTGACCGATACCTTGGCCCGGATTTTTCTTGCAAAATGTTCGGCTTGCCGTATATTGTTAGGAAGGGCTAACAGCAGGGCGTGTCCTGCGGGGTACTACCAGGAAAGGAAACGGCGCAAGTGCCTGACACACTTGACCTTACGGCAAGCCTCGAAGACTACGTCGAGGCAATATACAACATCGCTGTGCGCAAGGGCGCCGCGCGCGTCACGGATATTGCCTTGGAGCTTTCCGTGGCGAAATCCTCCGTGACGGGGGCGCTGAGAAGTCTTTCTTCCAAGGGGCTTGTCAATTACGACCCCTACAGCATCATTACGCTGACGCCCGACGGCGAGGAAGTAGGCGAGCGAATTGCCCGGCGGCACGCGGTGCTGGCCGAGTTTCTGGAAGAGATTCTGGGCCTCTCGGCCGAGGCTGCCCAGGCCAACGCGTGTCGCATCGAGCATTCAATGGAGCCCGCGGTGGTTATGAGGCTTCTCAAGTTCATAGATTTTATTGAGAAGTGTCCGCGAGCGGGCGAGGATTTCAGGGCCGGTTTCAAGCGCTTTTACGAGGGCGGCGACGCGCCGTACCAATGCGTGGAGTGCCTTGGCAGGGCCCTTGAAGCAGCCGAGGAGACTTCCAGCGCTCCCTGCCGCGCGGGCGGCGCCGAGTCACCGGGCGGCAGGAGCAACGAGGACCGCGAATAGTATGAGAACCAAAACGATGCCGTTGTCACTGGTTACGGAACGCACCGCCGTGCGCATGGTAAGCGCGAACTGCGGAAGGGGCCTGCGCGCCCGGCTCACGTCTATGGGCTTGCGGCCCGGTGCGGAGTTTACCGTGATCAGGTCCAACGGCCCGGGGCCGCTGGTGGTGGCGATGGGGCATTCGCGCCTCGGCCTCGGCAGGGGAATCGCTCACAAGATAATGGTGGTGCCCGTCGCGGCCGGTTAAGCCGGCTTCCACGCGAATCGCCACTGCAAGCGAGGTGTGCATATGATGGAGAAAATCGCTGTTGCTGCAATCGTCGTGGCAGCGCTTGCCTTTGTCGGGCGTTCGCTCTATCGCCAGCTTGCGGGTAAATCCAACCCTTGCTCAGGCTGCACCCACGCGAGCTGCCCCTTTCGCAACGACAACAATTCCGGCTGAGTGTGCTATAAAAATGGCGCCGTCTACATCAGCGACTTGAGATACTCGATGTTGAACTTCGCCTTGGCGTCGACGTCCCTGCCTGCGGAGAAGTCCTCGAACGAAATGTAGCCGTCGTAGCCGAAGTTCTTCAAGGCCTTCAGTATCCTCGTCCAATCGACGATTCCATCGTCGAGCGGCGTGGAAATCCCGGAGCTCCAGGGGTACTCCCCGGGCGCAGCATCCTCTTTTTTGATCCAGGCGCCGTTCTTGGCGTGCACGTGCGCAAGGTAGGGGCCCATAATCTCAAGGGCCATTTCCGTGCGCTCGTAGCCCTCGGTGACCATATTGCCGGGATCGTAGATGATCCCCACCGCGTTCGGGTCGAGACCATCCAACAGGCGTCTTCCGGCCGAGGCGCTTGGAGCAATCTGGCCCATATGGGTCTCAAGGCAGACCTTCACCCCAGCTTGGGCGGCCTTTCCGGCCGTCCATTCGAAGTCTTTGCGCGCTTTCCAGAAGAGATCATCGTAGGGAACCGTGGCGTCGTAGCGCAGCGCGTTGACGCGCATAAGCGGCGCACCCATAATCACCGCCGCCTCGAGCATCCGCTCGGTGGCCTCGTGGTTGTCGATTGTGTGATAACCGGCCAGCGACGCGGTTTCAAGGCCCTCTGCAGCAACGAGGTCGCGGATTTGCGGCGCGGTTTCCACGCACGTGTCCAGCTGGATCGTGCAGACGTTGTTATCCCAGT
>JAGHCE010000199.1 GCA_021160625.1 Planctomycetota bacterium
CCGATATTCTATTTTATCCAGGTCGTCGAGCTTCCGGCGTTTCTGTTTCTTGGTTTCTGGTTTCTGATACAGTTCGCCAGCGGCGCCGCCGGGCTGCTGGGGGCCTCGAAGGTGAGCGGGGGGACGGCCTGGTGGGCGCACATAGGCGGGTTTGCGGTGGGGATGCTGCTGGTGAAGGTGCTTGACAGACGCAAGGGGAAAACTCAATGGCTCATAAACACTTCAGAGGGGGAAGATTATGGAACGGCTGTTGACGACGCGGTTGGTGGAAAGTCTGGGCAATCTTGGGAGCGAGGGGGTTCCGGTGACGTCGGTTTACCTGGGCTGTGAGAACGCGGCGGCGGCGAAGCAGGAATTCCTGGCGCAGTTCAAGGACCTCACGGGAAAAAGCAACGCGATGATGTCCAAGGGGCGCTCGCACAGCCAGAAGGCCTCCATCAAGGGCGACGTTGAGATATGTACGCAGTTTCTGGAAAATATTCGCAAGGTCGACGTGCGCGGGCTGGCGATGTTTTCCTGTAGTGAAAAGGGGGTATTCGAAAGCGTCGGCGTCGCGATGCCTTTCCGGCCGCACATAATCGTGGCGGACTCCGCGGCGGTGGCCCCGCTCTACGCGGCGCTCGACGAGTTCAAGAGGATAGCGGTGTGTGTCCTGGACCGCAGAGAGGCGAAACTCTACGAATACTTTATGGGCAGGATGGAGGAGGTAAAGGTCTTCACCGACAACGTACCGGGGCGCGTCAGGATGGGCGGCTGGAGCGGCTACGAGCAAGCCCGGATCGCGCGCCACATCGCGAGCCGGGAGTTCGTGCACTTAAAGAACGTCGCCGAGATCCTCTTCGAACAGTTCAAGCTGCGCGGGTTCGACTGGCTCTTTCTGGGAGTAAGATCCGAACTGCGCGAGGACGTGGAGCATGTGCTCCATGCCTACGTGCGGGACAGGCTCAAGGGCTATATCGATGCGGGGCTCTCGGACAGCGTCGGCCAAATCGGGAAGCTGACGAGGCAGATGGCACAGGACCTGAAGGCACGGGAGAACCGGCAGCTGGTCGAACGCCTCGCGGGCGCCGCTGGGGCCGGCGGACCGGCGGTGACGGGCCTCAGGAAAACCCTCGAAGCGCTAAATGCCGCCGCGGTTGGGATGCTCGTCGTCCGCAGCGATCTCGTTCGAAACGGCGTCCACTGCGGGAAATGTGGACACCTTGGCATCAAGAGCCGCACCTGTCCGCTCTGCGGGGAAAATATGACGCCGGCGGCCAACATCATCGAGATTGCCGAGGAGTCTGCCGCGTCACTCGGAGCCGAGATACGCCACGTTAACGGCGAGTCGCACTTGGACGATTTCGAGGGCGTCGGGGCGTTCCTGCGGTTCCCCCTTGGAAAATAGCCGCCGGGAACAAGTGACCCTTTCCGGCTGCTCGTGCACTATAATAATATAAGGTGAGTGTGCGTGCCGCCGGGCGGTCCGGGTCGCAAGGAAAACAAGAGGTATTCGGAATGAAGAGGAATATCGAGATGGTCTTGGGCGACATAACCAACGCTCAGGCCGATGCCGTCGTCAATGCGGCCAACAGCGAGCTCATCCTCGGCAGCGGCGTGGCCGGGGCCATCAACCGCAAGGGCGGGCCCGAAATACAGGCCGAGTGCGACAGGATCGGCCCGATACAGGTTGGCGAGGCCGTCGTAACGGGCGCCGGCAATCTCCCGTGCCGGTGGGTCATCCACGCGGCAAGTATGCGCCTGGGCGGCAGAGCAACAGCCGAAAGCCTGAGAGACTCGCTCAGAAACTCGTTTCTCCGGGCCGAGGAAAAGGGCGCTAAATCCGTCGCGCTGCCGGCGGTAGGAGCCGGCATCGCGGGCTTCCCCATCCGCAGGTGCGCGGAAATCCTGATGAACGAAGCGGCACTCACGCTCAAAAGACAGGCGGTGGAAAAGGTCTCGTTCTACCTCTTTGACCAGGTTGCCTACGACGCCTTCAGGGACGCCTACGCCGCCTTGGGTGATTGAAAAAAAGCAGCCCACAAAGGGCTGTGTAGGATGGGCTTCAGCCCACGCGGTAAATACTCATTGCTCATTCCGCGTGCAACCAGCTTTACCCGCCGTGGAGGGCGCGCCTTACCCGCCTGCGGCCGGCAGGGCCTTTGAAAGATAGAGCAACAACACGCCGAAGCAGGCGAGGGCGAGCCCCACAGCCACCTGCTTCCATCGCAGTCTTATGTCCACCTCTCGAAGTACTATGGTCCCGTAAAGAACGCTTATCACGATTGACAGGTTCAAAAGCGACCACGCCACCGCGAGGCCCACGTAGTGGATCGATATTATCATCGTAACGAGTCCGGCCGCCCAAGTCAGCCCGCCCGAAACGGCCAGAAGGTGCTGCCAAGGCGACACCGCGCGCAGGAAATCCAGCCTGCCCCTGGTCACACGATACACGAGAAGCCCTCCAGCAAACGCGCCCAGGCCTATCCCGAAGTTTATCTGCGGCCTCGGCACCCCACCGGCGATGAGCCATTTCAAAAGGAGGCCGTTGATGCCGTAGAGGACGCTGGCGATTATGGGAATGAGATAACCCTTAAGGCTGGCGTGGGGGAGCGCCTCTTTGCGGTGCCGCATACCGGAGAGGACGAGCGCCGTCGCGACCACGAGCCCCGCGCCCGCAAAGGCGAAAATCGGCTCGGTGGTCTGCGCCTCGCCGAAGATGACGAACGCGCCCACGGTGGCGACGACGACCTGGGTGTTCTTGATGCCGGTGGCCTTGGCCAAACCCACCCTGTGCGTGCCGGCGGCGTAGGCAAACGTCCCAACGGCCCAATTGACGCCCGGCAGGAGCGAGCCCGCGGCAAGCCACGTCACCTCGAAAGGCATCCCCGAAACGATCCAGTAGACTAAGTTCCCAACGGCGGCGCCGGACGTCACCCCCACGAGGAAAGTCGCCGTGTTCCCCTTGTAGTGACGCCTCGGCACCATAAACAGCCCAATGAAAACAGCCGTCAAAAGGCCAAGCAGCACTCCCGTTATCGCATTCGAATCCAAGTCGTCCTTCTCTCTGTCGACCTGCGGAAGCGACCGGCCGGTCGCTCTTACAGGTAGCCCAGTGATCGCAGCCTGCGTATTGCGTCTTCGTCGGGCTGCCGGCCGGGTTCCTGTTGGGGTCTTCGGGCGGCGGCGGCCACGTATTTCCGCAGCCGCGAGGAAAGCGCCGCCACCGATGCGGCGTCTGCGGCGAGGTTGTCCTGCTCGCCGGGATCGCGCGCCAGGTCGAAAAGCCGGACCACATCGGGGCCCTCGACGCCCGGAGCCGGCCGCTTGAGGATGAGCTTGCTCCCGGCGGCGTCGCGCAGGGCAAGCGTGACAGTCTTGAGCTTGCGAGGCAGTGCAGGGGCAACCGTGCAGGCGACGGCCTCTTTGGGCCCAGCATCGCCGCGCACAAAGCCAAGCGCCTCTCCCTCGAAGTCCACAGCCGCCGGCACGCCTGCGAGGCGACAAATGCCGGGGGCGATATCCACGCCGCGCACGAGCCGGGTTATTCTCGCGCCCCTCGGCACGCCTGGCCCCCATACGATAAGCGGCACGTGCAGGCATTCCTCGTAGAGCGTGATGCTGTGGCCGAACCAGCCGTGCTCGCCGAACTCCTCGCCGTGGTCGGCGGTGAAGATGAATATCGTGTTTTCGAACTCCCCCGTCTTTTCGAGGTACGCCGCAAGCCGGGCTACGGCGGCGTCCACCGAGACAAGGGCGGCGTCATAAAGGGCCTGGGCCCGTGCCAGAAGCGGCGCGTCCTCTTCGGTCAGGACGTTTCGGCTGCGCTTTTCCCCACGAAAGCGAAGCACCTTGTAGATGAGGTGGTCGGGAACGCCCTCAATGGGTGCCGCGGAGTCGGCTACGTGCCTGTCGGCGGGCGAGGGGCTGTAGGGTTCATGGGTGTTCATATAGTGAAGGTAGAGGCAAAACGGCCGCCGACCGCCGCGGGCCTTTGCGGCCTTGAGGACACGTATGACCTCATCGGTGGCATCCTCGGCGGGCGGGAAGGCCAGGAACTCGCGAGCCTGGCCGATGCCGCGGGCGTGAAGCGGGTTGTCGGCTGTCTTCACCTTGCCGACGTTGTAATAGTCGAAGCCCTTCCTGACGACGGTGGGCAGGAGCTCGCCGGCGGCGGTCCTCGCAGGCAGCCACGGGTTTCTCACCACCGCCAGGGTGTAGTAGCCGGCCTTGCGGAGCTCCTCGGCAAAGGTCGTTGCCCCCGACGCGTAGGACTCGGTGTAGTACGACCCGGTCACCACAGGGTTTCGCGACGTCATTATTCCCGCAACGGAGGGAAGTGTCCAGGACGAGGGTGCTATGCAGTCGGCAAAAACCGTTCCCCGCCCGGTGACGGTGTCCAGGAAGGGCGTGAGGCTGCCCGACGGTCCGCGCATACCCGGCCTGTCGGCGCGCAGCGCGTCACAAATTATAAACGCTATGTTGGGCCTTGGCCGTTTCAAGAGGGAAAAGGCCCCTGCCCCGGCCAGTACGCCGAGCGCGGCGGCGCCGCCGACCTTCAGAAGCCTGCGGCGGGTGGGCTTTCCGGAACGCGTTTTGTTCTGAGCCATCATCGCATCTTGCGTTTCTTGTTCACCAGTAGGGCAGGCATTCCTGCCTGCCAACAAACCGACGGACAGGAATGTCCGTCCTACTTGCACCTCTGGTAGGGCAGGCATTCCTGCCTGCCAACAAACCGACGGACAGGAATGTCCGTCCTACTTGCACCTCTGGTAGGGCAGGCATTCCTGCCTGCCAACTAAGGGGCGCACCGGTCGCCCTTACAGGTATCCCAGGGAGTGCAGCTGCTCCTTATTTTCGTCGGTGGGTTTCTCTTCGGTGCGGTTGTTCTTCCGCCAGAAGTTCGATGCCTCGAGATCATCCATTTGGCGGGCGATCCGCCGGGCGGCTTCCGAATGGCTCAAGATGAGGTCGGATTTTTCCAGCCCGTCGGCGTTGAGGTCGAAGAGCTCCTCCTTGAGGAGCTTGTGATCCTTGGTGAGTGTCCGGATGTATTTCATTCTCTCCGGGCTGACGAGGCACGTGATGAGGCGTTGGTCTTCGCCGTACTTGGCGTAGTCGCAGCAGGAGTAGGCCGGGCGGTTTCCGCCGGCCTCGACGCGGTCGGCCGGCAACAGCGGCGCGCCGGCAAGGCTCAATACGCTTGTCCCCGCAAGGGCGGCGATGGTGGGGACGATGTCGATCGAGCGCACCTGGGCCTTCACGCGCCGGCCCTTGGGGATCCCCGGCCCTGCGATGACCAGCGGCACGTGTATCTCCTCCTGGTAGAGGGACATCTTGTGGCCGCACCAGCCGTGCTCCCCAAAGGCCTGGCCGTGGTCGGCAGTAAGTATCAGCGTCGTCTCATCGGCGATCCCGTAGTGCGAAAGCATATCCAGGAGATTCCCCAGGAAGAGGTCCAGGTACATTACGTCCTCGTCGTACGCGGCGGCCATACCGGAAAACCAGGCACGCTCGGCAATCGGGAGTTCCTTTACGAATTTGCCCGTATCGTCGTGGAAGGGTATAAGGGTGTGGTTTACAGCGGAGGGGTGGGAGTACTTCCAGTTTTCGGGCGCAAGCTTTCCCCGGAACCGGTGCTTGAAGGTATACGGCTCGTGCGAGTCCATATAGTGAATGTATGCGACAAATCTTTTCTTTTCGTGCAGAAGGCCCGGAACTTCCCAGTCGAACTGGCCGTTCATCTCGTCGGCGGGGGCGTAAAACTTGCGCTTAAGGAAGCTGTAATGGTCGAAGACCCTCGTGTGGATTTTGCTTCTCAGGTGCGGGTTGGCCTGGAAGGCCAGGCGTGTAACGCCGGGCGAGGCGGCCTTCAGGGCTCTTGACTTATCGGGGACATAATCCGAACAGTGGCGCTCGCCCTTGATGACCGGCCAGGCCGAGTAGAGAAGCGCGGTAATCGACGTCCGCGTCCAGGATGACTGGGAAACACAGTTCTCGTAGAGGACGCCGCGCTCGGCGAGCGAATCGATAATGGGCGTCG
>JAGHCE010000042.1 GCA_021160625.1 Planctomycetota bacterium
GGTGTGGAGGCGCCGGGCGGGGGGGCTTGCCGGTGGGGTTGTCGGCATCCTGACGGGCATCTTGCCGATGATCGCCCACTGGTTTCGGACGGGGGTGTTTGTTCGGACGCCGCCGGCCGACTTGGGAGGGGCAGGTGCGGCGCTTACGGCCCTCGCGGAGAGGAGCGTCGCCGTTTTCGGCGCCGGCGGCCAGGCGGCGTTGTCCCTCAAGGCCGCTACGGGAGCGGTTGTACTGGTTTTTCTGGGTGCGGGGCTTGTTTTGTACGTTTTGCAGAGACGCCGCGAGGGCGGAAAAAGGGCGCTTGACGCGCTTGTTGCGACGCCGTTTCTGGGAGCGGCGCTTCTGGTGGCCGGCGGCAGCGCTTACGCACCGCAGCGTTATTACTACCTGATGTATTTCGCCATGGTGATCGCGGGGTGCGCAGGCTGGGGGGCGGTGCGCCGGCGTACGGTGGCGGTTGCGGCCCTTGCGGCCGCCGTCGCGGCGAATGCGGTGGGGATAGGTTTCTACCACAGGCGTCCGCCATTCGACGAAGAGTACCTCTCGATGCGCGAGTATGCAGGCGTTATCGGCGTTTTGGACGAGCAGGGGATTAGCAGCGTGGTGACCGACTACGGGGTCGACTACTCGCTTATGTACATAACCGGCCTGCGTGTGAAGGCTGTGCCGGTGCCGCTGGGGGGCAAGTGGTGCACACGGTACGCCAGCGCCCTTGGGGACGTGCGGAACTCGGACAGGTTCGCCGTGGTTCTCTACGACCAGCCGTCCCACGAACGGCTCAAGGACCATATGAAGCCGGCGGTGTTTGAAATGTTCCTTTCGACGACCCGCCGGTGGTACAGGTGCTTGCGGCTCGGCAGGATCGCCGTCTATACGGACATTGAGCGTATGAATACGGCCTCGGACGTGGAGGAATACGGCCGATGGGCCCTGGAGAGGTTCCCGATCCTCAATGAGCTCTCGGTTTCCATCCAGGATGGGTCTGCCGCCGGCCTCTGAGGGTCGAATGACCCCAAATCCCCCGTATGGACGGTCCGATGTAAAGAAACGACGCCTTTCTTTCCGATAAGATACCGATGTTGCAACAGGGTGGTTCCTATCGAGGAGAAACGATGGCCGGCCGGTGGGTCATAATTCTCGCTGTCGTCTGCATACTTGCCTCCTGCCAGGGTTTCTACGGCCGAAGAGGCAACTGGGACGATATGACCGAGCCCGAGTCTCCGGGGCCGCTTCTTTCCGACTGTACCGAGAAGGTTCCCTACGACGAGCTGTTTGTTTACAAGGTCGGCAACGGCGACGGCCTGAGACTGAAGGTGACGGGTCACAAGGAGCTAAGCGCCGCCACTTCCGTGGACCAGCGCGGGCATATGGCCCTTCCGGGTACTGACGAGATCCTGGCGGTGGAGGGGCTGAGCCTGGATGAGGTCCAGGCGCTCGTTTCGGACGCGATCAGCCGCTACGTGATAGGGCGGCCGAAGGTCCGCGTCAGTCTTGTGGCCTCGGCGAGCCGGTACTACTACGTCATCGGCGGCGTGCGGCATCCGGGGGTATACCGGATGGGCGCGCGTGTCCTGAGACTGCGTGAGGCGCTGGCGATAGCGGGCTTTTTTCGGGAGTATATGGCGGACAAGAAGAGGGTGGGCATCATAACGCCCGATCCCGTCAGACCGACGCACCTTATTGCTAACGGCAAACAGGTGCTTATGGGCAAGGAGAAGTACAACGCTGTTATAAAGCCCGGCGACGTGATCTTCGTGCAGAGCAGCGTCATCTACGACGTCGACAAGTTTCTGCATATGATCTTCAGACAGACTGAGAACGTCTCGACGACGAACGAAGTAGTGGAGTTCTGGGAGGATGCGGCGCACGGCGAGTTCGGGAGTTTCACGTATCCTCGGGATGCGATCACGGTTATCTACTAAAAACAGGCGGGCTCCAAAGGAAATGGCGGTAGTACACAGCACAATCGACTTCAGGGACTATATACGCGTTATCTTCTCGCGCGCGTGGTGGTTTCTTTTCGTGGTGCTGGGTGTTGTGGCGCTTGCATTCTGGTGGTCGTTTTACAGGGCGACCCGGATATACGAGGCCACAAATGAAATCGCCGTTACTGACAGATATTCCAGCAGCCTTTCCAAGAACATCGGCCGCAACCCGGACTGGGTCACGCGCGTGATGAAGGCGGAGCTGGAGCTCAAGCGTCCGGTTCCCGCCCGCGCGATCATAACCGACGCGGCGTCGGCCGTCGGCGTGGACCTCACGGGAGCTGAAATAACCTCGATGGTCGGCCGATTCAAGGGTGAGATGAAGCTGGCGTACTCGAAGAAAGGCGATTTCATCGAGCTTTCGTACCGGGCGAAGGACGGCCGGCTTGCTGCGGGGGTGCTGAACCTCTTTATGAAGAGGCTCATTTCCTACTGCGTGACGATGCAGGTTGAAAAGTTAAACACCGAGGTCGCCACGCTCTCGGCGCTGAGGACGCGGCTTGATGGCGAGGTGGCGGCGGCTCAAAAGAAACTCGATATGATGAAGACCGTCGACCCGGAGCTCAGGCTCACCGCCGACACGATGGCCCTGCTCGGCAGCGGAAAACGGCTTTCCACGACGCCGTCCACCGAGCAGGCCGTGCACGTCTTCCTGCAGATACAGAGGGATATCATCGACCTGGATGCCGGGATAGCGGACAGTTCCGAGTGGATAGAGGGGGCCAAGAGACAGATAGCCGCCCAGCCCGAGGCTGTCCCGCTGCAGAGAAGGCTCGAAACCGTCCCCGCGGTAAGAGAGGCGCTCAAGCGCCGCGACCAGCTGCGCCTGGAGCTTGCGGAACTCCTGGCGAATTCAACTGCCGAGCATCCGCTCGTTAAGGAGGCCCAAGGCCAGCTCAAGGGCCTTGACGCTTTCCTCAAGAGCGCCGCCACACAGACGACGGTCGAGGTGGTTTTCCAGCCCAACGCGAGGCGCATCGCACTCGAGAAGGAAGTGGCCGCGCGGGAAAGGGATGTCGAAGGCCTGCGCAAACGCCGCGCCAAGATGGAAGAAAGCGCAGCCAAGTGGCGCGAGAAGCTCGACAGGATGCCTTCGGAACTTCGGATAGTCCGCGAGGCGACGCTGGAATACGAAAAGAAGACGCAGAACCTCTCTAATATAACCGACAGTCTCGTGCATGCGCAGATAAAGAGAAGCCTCGAAATCGACCAGGTGGGCACCTATTACCAGCCGCAGTGGAACCTGACGCCCGTGCCGTCGACCTACAAGCAGCCCAGGCACGTCCTGCACATTGCGCTCGGGCTCGTTCTGGGGTTGGTTGCAAGCGTGTTTGCCGTCTACGCGATCGAGTTCGCGGACCACTCCGTGAAAGACCAACGGGACCTGAAGGCCTATACGAAGGCGGCCGTTCTGGGGGTTATCTCGGATTACAACCAGTTGAAGGCCGTCGCTGTTCGTGCGCGCCGGGCACGTGCGAAGAGCGCCAAGACGTACGCACTGGTAGTTCTTTATCTCGCCTTGGCGGCATTTCTCGTGTGGGTAGGCTACCGGAAATGGCCGCGCCCGGACGGTCACGAAAGCCTGCCGCCGGTCTTGAGCGCCGCCTCAGTCGTCAACATAAACGAGGCTATGAAGATGTACGCCGGCTCGGCGGCCGACTTGTACGAGTACGTGGGGCAATCCGCGCCGAAACCGGAGGTTGCCCCGGCCGTGGAAGTTCCCGATGACCTTCCCGAACCGCTTTTGACCCAGTGAGATTATTATGTCGAATTTCGATATAGCCTTTGATCGGGCCATTGCAAAGACGTCGCCGGTGCCGATGAGCGATCTGAAGAACGAGCTCGGCGGCGGCACCGGGCCCTTAGAGGAGATGTTTCACACGGTGGACCATTTCAGCTACGACCCGACGCGGCTCGTGGTGTCGGCCACCGTGGTGGGGGAGCAGTACCGCAGCCTCAAGACCAACCTAACGCTTTTCAAGGATACCGAGGGGGTCGGCAGCGTCGTTTTTTCCAGCAGCCTCAAGGACGAGGGCAAGACAACCGTCGTGGTCAATACGGCCAGGGAATTCGGCCATGAGCGCGGTGCAAAGGTCGCGGTTGTTGACTGCGATTTCAAGCGCCCCGGAGTTGCCAGGCTCTGCGGTGTCGAGTGCCACGCCGGTATCGAGGACGTGCTTGCCGAAGAGGCCGAGCTGGAA
>JAGHCE010000105.1 GCA_021160625.1 Planctomycetota bacterium
AAGTACAAGCACTACGAAGGCGATCGTTACGAGGCGGTTGGCCAGTGCGGCGCGCACCAGGACCTCGTAGGCGCCGACGAAGCGCCCCGGACGCCGCTCGGGGGCCTTGTTGGGCACTTGGGGGGCTGGGGGGGCTTTCGGGTGCCGTGGGCCTTCATCAGCCGGCTGCAGAGCGCCGGGTTCACGACGAGCGCCACGAAAAGCGAGGCAACAAGCGTTATGATCACCGTCCTGGGCAGAAAGCCCATAAACTTGCCCATAATGCCCGGCCAGAAAAGAAGCGGCGAGAAAGCGGCAACCGTGGTCAGCGTCGAAGCCGTCACCGGCCAGGCGACCTCCGCGGCCCCCATCCTCGCGGCCTCGACCCTCAGGTGGCCCGCCTGCATATGCCGGTAAATGTTCTCGACAATGACTATCGCATTGTCCACCAGCATTCCGAGGGCAAGCGTGAGGGAGAAAAGGACGACGAAGTTGAGCGTAATATCCGCCAGCACCAGGATGGAGAACGTGATAAGCATCGACATCGGTATGGCAAGCGAGACGAAAAACGCGTTTCGCACGCCCATAACGATAAATATCACGGCGGCCACGAGGATGAAGCCGGAGATGATGTTGTTTTCGAGGTCGTGAACCATCTCGTGGATGATGTCGGAGTAGTCGAGGGATATTGCGAGGGTGACTCCGCCCGGCAGGTGCTTTCGCCACTCGGCGAGTATATCCTTGGCCTCGTCGGCGATGCGGATTATGTTTTCGCCGGCGCGCTTCTGGACGGAAATGGAGACGCATTCGCGGCCGTCCACGCGTGCATACGAAGTGCGGTCTTTGAAAGTATCTTTTATCTCGGCCACGTCGGTGAGGTAGACCGGCTTCCCGTCTACGGTCGCCACCACGAGCGTCTGTATCTCGCGGGGGTCGGCGAACTCGCCCGGCACGCGAACCGAAAACTTGGAATCGGGAGTGTCGATGGAGCCGGCGGAGACGTTGACGTTTTCGGTGGGGACAAGGGCGATGAGGCTGCTTATGGGTATCCGGTAGGCCGCGAGGCGGTCCGGATCGATCTCCACGCGGATCTCGCGCTCCCGGCCGCCGAGAACGTTCGCCTCGAGCACGCCGCTTATCGACTCGACGTCGTCCTTGATGTCGTCGGCGATTTCCTTGAGGCGCACGAGGCCCACGTCGCCGGCGACATTGACTATGAGGATGGGAAACTCCGAGACGTTTATCTCGATTATCTCGGGGTCGTCGGCGTCCGGGGGGAGGTCTCCCCTGGCCTGGTCCACCCTGTCGCGGACCTTCTGAAGCGCGGTGTCGATGTCGAACTTGGGCTCGAACTCGATGGTTATCTGCGAGAAGCCCTCGCTCGTCGTGGAGGTAATCTCCTTGACGTCGCGCAGTCCCTTGAGCTTGTTCTCGATCTTCGTGGTGACCGACGTCTCCATATCCTCCGGCGAGACGCCGCTGTAGGACGTGGAGACGACTATTATCGGTACGGTCACGTCCGGTGCGGCCTCGCGCGGCAGGGTTATATAGCACCAGGCGCCGGCGATGATAAGCCCGACGGCGAGGACGTAGACCGTCGTCCTGTTCCGGATCAAGATATTCGTGACAATCATATGCCGGATTCCCGAACCGCGACCGCCTGGCCGTCGCTTACCTGCCGCTGGCCCTCGACGAGGAGCCTGTCGCCGATCGAAAGGCCGCTGGTGACCTGGATGTTCCTGCCGTCGGTGATGCCGAGGGCCACCTCCACCTCGACGGCGCGGCCGTCTCTTTCCACGAAGACGACGTAGCGGCCTTCAAGCGGCACGACGGCGCGAAGCGGGACCGCCACGCAGCCGTTTATGATCCTTCTCAAGAGGACGGCGCGCACGATCATCCCCGGAAGTATCGAGCGGTCGGGGTTGGGCACCGTTACCTCGACGCGGTAGGTGCGCGTCTGGAGGTCGGCCACCACGCTTTGGTAGCTGACGGTCCCGACTGCGAGTTTTTTGTCGGCGGGAATGAGGCCGGCGGCCGCAGAGACGAAAGCCTCCGGCACAGATGCCCCCGAGGGGTCGTCGCCGGGCGGCTTGTCTGTCAGGATCGCCATAACCCGGCCCACCTTGACGTACCTGACGTCCCTTTCAGGGACGTCGATTACGACCTTCACCTTTTCGGTTTGAACGATGTCCGCGATGGGGTCGCCGGGGCTGACGAACTCGCCGGCCTCCACGTAACGATGGTTGAGTATCCCGGAGACGGGGGCGGTCGTCACGGCCTTCTCGAGCCGGATGCGGACGGTCTCCAAAAGCGCTTTTGAGACGTCCAGCTGGGCTTTCTGCTGCTCGAAGACGGCATCGGTTATGGTCCCCTGGCGGTGAAGCGTTTCAAGCCGATTGTAGTTGCTCAGCTGCAGATCGTAATTGGCCCCGGCGCTGTCAAGGTCCGCCTCGATCGTGCGAATGTCGATCTTGGCGATGGGTGTGCCCTCCGTGACCTTTGCCCCTTCCTCCACCCCGACCCATTCGACCTTGCCCTGGACCTCCGCGGCGACCGTCACGGACTTGAACGCCTCCACCGAGGCGGGAAGGATAACCGCGTCCGGGAGCGTCACCGGCTCCACCACGGAAACGACGACGTTCACGGGGACTTCCTCCCGGTTGGAATTGCCGTTGCCGGGGCGCGGCCTCATCACGAGATAAGCGACCGTGCCGCCGGCGGCGAGGAAGACTACGGTTATCACGATGTACTTTATCGCCGTTTTCATATGCCCTCCGTCAAGCGCTCTTGGGCGCCGCGCACACGCCGTAGCCGTGCAGAAACGCGTCCACAAGCCTCGCCGAGAGCGCGAGAATCGTCTCCGGAACCGCCCTGTGCTGACTCTTCGGACCCTTATCCACCGGATCTGCCCCTGTTAGTCGGTGTATACCGACCGGTAGGCAAACAATACATTCTTTTGGCGTCACGATCAAGTATCAGGAAGGCTTTTTCCCGCCGGCATATGCTCCGCGAGGGGCGGCATATGAGGGGGATAAACTCTTAGAGCAGGGTTTCCATTTCCTCGACGTCGGCCGAAAGGGGGTCCTGCTCCCTGAGAATCCCGGTGAAGACATTGACGAGGCGGGGGTCGAACTGTGTGCCGGAGCAGTCTTTGAGTTCCTGGGCGGCATCTTCGGGTGAGAGTGCGGCCCGATAGGGGCGCGCGGTCGTCATAGCGTCGTAGGCGTCGGCGACGGCCATAACGCGGGCCAAGAGCGGAATATCCTCTTTTGCGAGGTTGTCGGGATAACCGTCCCCGTCCCAGCGCTCGTGGTGGTGGCGGATGATGGAACGAACGCCGTCCAGGAAATCGAGCGATTCGATTATGCGCTCGCCGATGACGGGGTGGTCCTTGATGGCGGCGTATTCCCAGTCGGTGAGATTGTCGGGCTTGTTGAGGATGCGCTCGGTGATGCCTATCTTGCCGATGTCGTGGAGCTGGCCGGCGTAGCGCAAATCTTGGATGTCGCTTTCGCCCAGGCCGAGCTTGTCGGCGATGAGCAGCGAATAGCGGGTGACTCGCGAGGAGTGGCCGGAGGTGTAGTTGTCCTTGGCCTCGAGCGAGGATGCCAGCGCTTGAACGGTCTGGAAGGTCGAATCCTGAAGGACCGTGTAAAGGCGGGCGTTTTCGATGGCGGTGGCCATCTGCGAGCCGATGGTGATAAGGAGGTGGGCGTCCTCCATAGTGAATTTCTCGCGGCTTATCTTGTCGTAGACAAGCATCACGCCGATGATGTCTTCCTTGATCATCAGCGGCACGCCGAGGACCGACGTGAAACCGTTTGTTTCGAAGTCAACCGAGGTGACGTCCTTTTCGTCGGCGATGTTGGCGATGATAAGAGGCGCGCGCTTGGCGGCGACGGTTCCGGCGAAGCCCTGGCCTATGGGCAGGATGCTGCCGGTGTTGGGTTCTTCGAAGCCTTGGGAGGCCTTGACGACGAGGCTGTCGGGGTCGTCGTCGACGAGCATCACGACACCGGCGCGCACGCCCATCTTGGAGTTCACGATGCTGAGCGCCAGGTCGAGAAGTGCGTCAAGGTGGACCTCGTCCGCCAGCGCCCTGGAGATGTCGTTGAGCATTGAGAGCTCACCGACGCGCCGGGTGAGGCGCGCGTTGGAGGCCATAAGGTTCCTGGACGTGCGGATGACGCGCTTGGCGAGTTTTTTCTCGTGGTCGAGGAGCCGTTCGTTGTTGTGCTTGAGCTGGTCGAGGAGATGCTTGTTTCTCTTCTCGGCCATTCGAACCGACAGCGCCCGCCGGACCACGTCGACTATGTGGTCGATGTCGAATGGCTTGCAGATGTAGTCGTCAACACCCGTGCGCAGCGCGCCTATGGCCGTCTGCACGGAGGCATAGGCCGTGACGACGATTGTCGCCGTGTCCGGGCAGCGGGTCTTGGCCGCGCGCGCGACCTCGAGGCCGTCGACGTTGGGCATCTTGAGGTCGGTGATGACACCGTCGAACTCAAAGCTCTTTATGCGGCCGAGCGCACGGCGCGCATCCGTGCACACTTCGACCGTGTAACCTTCGACCGCGAGAACGTCTCGCAGCAGGGAGCCTATCTCCTCCTCGTCGTCGACAACGAGGATTTTCATCTCATCGTTCATCGTGCTCGTTTCCTGGGTTCGCCCGCGCGCCGGGTCACGCTACAGCCCCTTCCATACCGGCAGCAGCAGCGTGAACACCGTCCCCTGTCCCGGCGTGCTCTTGACGCGGACCTTGCCGCCGTGGCTTGCTATGATACTGTGGCAGATCGAAAGGCCCAAGCCGATGCCCGAACCCTCCTTTGTAGTAAAGAACGGTTCGAAAATATTATTCAGCGTTTCCCGGCCCATTCCCTTCCCTTTATCGGCGAAAGTGACGGCGAGAAACCTGTCTTTTTCAGCCAGTGCCGCAGCGATGGTTATCTCGCCGGCGGTCTCGGAGGCGTCGATGGCATTCGCGAGGATATTCCGGAAAGCTTGCTCTATTTTCGGGAAATCCCCGGCAATCTGTGCGAGGTGTGCTGGGAAATCCCTGGTGAAGTGCACGTCCTTGGCCAACGCGCGGTCGGCCACCTGGGCGATGGCCGAATCGACCACCTCGGGAGGAGACACGGCCGCCAGGACCGGCTTCTCGGGCTTGGCGAAGGTGAGGATGTCGGAAATTATGCGGCTCATCCGGTCGCATTGGGAGCGGATCATATCGAGGTGGCGCTTTTTTGGCTCCTCGGCTTCCATCTTGAGAAGCAGCTGGACGCGGCCGGAGACGATTGCCAGGGGATTGTTGATCTCGTGGGCGGCCCCGGCGGCCATGCGGCCGATGGCGGCCAGTTTCCTGGTGCCGAGAAGTTGCTCGTAAAATCCCCGCGACTTGCGGTTGGAGATGATGAGTTTCTCGCTTTCACTGCGCAGGCGGCTCTCCAGGATGGCGCGTTCGAGGAAAAGCCCGGCCGCTTCGCCGAGGAACTGGAGGTCCTCCTGGAAAACGCGGTGTGATTCGGACGTCTCCACGAGTATCCCGGCCCGCTGGCCGTTGCCCACGGATATTGGAACGTATAGAAGCCGGCCCGCAATAAGCGTGGCGAGTCCCGTGCCCTCGTCGAGTTTACCGGCCAGCTCCCTCACCAAGTGTACCAGGATTTCACGGTCGTCGCCGAGACCGGCCACGTCGTTGGGAGAGTCCTTTAGCGCCGATATCACGAAAGACTTCGTGGTCGATGACCCGTTTCTGACCGAGCCGAAAACACTCTGGCCTCTCTCGTCGACACAGTAGGTAACGACCTTGCCGGCGGGGAGGTGTTCGTAGACCTTTTCGGCCATTCCGGCAAGGGCCCGGTCGCAGTCAAAGGATGAGCCGAGGGCGGCGTTAAGGTCGGTGACGGCCTGGAGACGCCTCTGGCTGCGTTCGAGGTCGCAGCGCGTCTCCCGGAGATCCTCGTTGAAATTGCCCAGGAGCGAATTGGCCTTCTGGAGGCTCTCAAGATATATGTCGGCCTCGGGAATATCGACGTCGAGGATGGCGCTCCTGGCGCTGATGCGCTCCACGAGGTGCGTGCGGATGTCCACGATGTTTTTTTCGTCGAGGCCTATGAGGGCGAAGATTTCCTCCGGGGGCTCCCAGGATTCGGGTGTGCCCGAGAAGCCTATCCGCTGCCTGCGGACGAGGTCGTCCGCGACGGCCACGACAGCGCTCGTGAGGGCGATCTGGTCCGAGAAGTCCGTGACGTCGGGCAGCAGGTGATGGGTGTAGGCGGCACCCACGAGCGCTTCGGGCAGGGCCCACTTCTCGGCGATATACCGGCCGGCCTCGCAGTGGTCCACCTCGAAGACGGCCCTTTCGGCATCGCTTATCGGGGTGCCGCTTTCCCGGACCGCTTCGATTACCTTCTGATATTCCTCCGGGGCCGCCGAGTAGAGCGCGATCTTGCCGATGTCGTGGAGAAGCCCCGCGGTAAACGCATCCTCCGGAAGAAGGCCGCCGGTGTTTTCGGCAACGAGTTCCGAGGCCGAAGCCACGGCTAAACAATGCTTCCATATCTCGAAAAGCGCGGAGTTCTTCTCGCGGGCCTGTTCGCCGAAAACGCTGAATACCTGCATCGAGAGCAACACGTTGCGCACGCCGTTGACCCCCAGCATCACGACCGCGCGGCCAACGGAGGAAACCTTTCGCTGCAATCCCTGGGAGGCGGAGTTGACGATCTTGAGCAGCCGGGCGGCGGTGGACGGGTCGCCCTCGATCAGGCGCGTGATGTCCTCAACCTGGACATTCTCCTCGGCGCCCATTCGCATAAGCGCGGAAGCCACGTTGGGAAGGGTCGGCAGATCGTCGAGCTTTCTGAATACTTCGAGAACCACGATATCTTGCCACCAAAGCGGCCGTTTGCCCGGCAATGCCTACAGCGGCACTACGCCGAACTCCCGGAAAGCCCCAAGAAACCCAGCACAGGGTCATACCGTTCCCTCGGTACAATATCCCCTGCCGGACGTCAGCCAAACCCCTCGGTAGATTTGTCTCTATAATACAATATAGCCCGGTTTCAAGGCCAGTCAAACCGGCCTGAGGCACAATCACAGCCTCAGCCCTGCCACCGGGCGACATCGCCGGACGAAAAAGCATATTCTTGTCACGGAGCCACTGTAATGCCCGCGATAATGCCATATCGGGCGCCCAACGCCTTTCCCTTTGCAAAAAAGGCGTCCGGACGCAATGAGACAGCCAACGGGAGGGGGTCTTCGACCCCTTTCTGCTACGGGGGGCCACGGACGTTGTCCGTGGCAGTCAACTGACCTTCCGCGGGCCAGGCAATGCCTCGCCCCTACAAAGGCAATGTGGCACTGGTGGCTTGGTAGGGGCAGGGCTTGCCCTGCCCGGTGCTGAGGGCGCAGCAAGCGGCGCCCCTACGAGCGATACGTGTGCCACGGCGGGTCTTGTCCCGCCGTGGGGGTCTTCGACCCCTTTTTGCTACGGGGGCCACGGACGTTGTCCATGGCAATCATCCGGCCTTCCGCGGGTGCGTCAGATATTGAGCGTCATCAGGAATTCGGCATTCGAAGCGGTCTTTTTCATCTTGTTTATCAGCAGCTCGATGGCCTCGACGGGGTTCATATCGTTGAAGACCTTCCTGAGGAGCCAGACGCGGCGGAGTTCTTCGGGGTCGAGCAGGAGTTCCTCCTTGCGGGTGGCGGAGCGGTTGATGTCGATTGCAGGGAAGATGCGCCGCTCGAAGAGGCCGCGGTCGAGATGCAGCTCCATATTGCCGGTGCCTTTGAACTCCTCGTAGATGACGTCGTCCATCTTGGAACCGGTGTCGATAAGCGCCGTGGCGATGATGGTGAGGCTGCCGCCTTCTTCGATGTTGCGGGCGCCGCCGAAGAAGCGCTTGGGCTTCTGTAGGGCGTTCGCGTCAATGCCGCCGGAGAGTATCTTGCCGCTGTGGGGCATCTCGGTGTTGTAGGCGCGGGCAAGGCGCGTAACGCTGTCGAGAAGTATGACGACGTCCTTGCCGTACTCGACCATTCGCCGGGCCTTGTCCTGCACCATCTGGGCTACCTGGATGTGGCGCGATGTCGGCTCGTCGAAGGTCGAGGAGATGACCTCGGCGGCCTGAACGTTTCGCTTCATATCGGTAACTTCCTCGGGGCGCTCGTCGATCAAGAGTACGATGAGGTAAACCTCGGGGTTGTTGGCGGCGATGGCGTTTGCCATTTTCTGCAAGAGCACCGTCTTGCCGCTCTTGGGAGGGGCAACGATGAGTCCGCGCTGACCCCTGCCTATCGGGGTGATGAGGTCGACGATTCGCATTTCGATGTCTTCCGGGTTTACTTCGAGGATGTAGCGTTCGTCGGGGTGCAGCGGCGTGAGGTCCTCGAAAACCACCTTTCCCTGGAGCGCCTCCGGGTTTTCGTAGTTTATCGCCTCGACGCGAAGGAGCGCGAAATAGCGTTCGCCTTCCTTGGGCGGACGAATCTGCCCGGAGATGATGTTTCCGTTTTTCATGCTGAAGCGGCGTATCTGTGAGGGGGAGACGTAGATGTCGTCGGGACCGGGCAGGTAATTGTAGTCGGGGCTGCGCAGGAACCCGAAGCCGTCGGGCAGCACCTCCACGACGCCCTCGCCGAAGAGCATCCCGTTGGCCTTGACGCGATTCTTCAAAATCTTGAAGATCAGGTCCGGTTTCTTGAGGCCGGAATAGTCGGCGACGCTTTCCTTCTTGGCCGTTTCCTGAAGCTGCTTGACGGTCATTTTCTGCAGCTGGGCGAGATGGATTTCGCCCTTTTTCACGTCCTCGTATTTCTGGTTGATGTCCTTTTCTTTCTTGGGGACACGCGCCTTGGCGGATGTCATTGTCAGTAATACCTCCAAAAGGAGCCTTGTCGGGTGCGGGATAAGTAAACGTGTATCTTGTGAAGGGTCGAGCTGACCAGGATCGACGGGAAAAGAGACGCGAGACGGTTAAGAACCACAGGCGCTTTTCCAGATAGCGGAGGCCTCGGCCACCGCCTTTTCAAGGGAGCCGTTGTTGTCGATGATGTAATCGGCCCGTTTCCGCTTCGAAATTAGGGAATCCTGTAGATTTTCTCTCCTTGATAATTCCTCCCGAGTCCACCCGCGGGAAGATGCCAGCCGCTCTCGCCTCACATCGTCCCGCGCGTCCACGAATACGACACTGTCGCAGAGCTCCTCAAGCCCTGCCTCGAAAAGAAGCGGCGCATCGAGAACCACACCGAGGCACTCAGGGTCGCTTCGCTTGTCGGCGATAAGCCGGAGGCACTTTTCGATCACTTTCGGGTGCACTATGGCGTTCAGGCGGTCTGTGCGTTCCCGGCTGCTGAAAACCGCCGCCGCCAGCGCCGGACGGGAAACCGCACCGTCCTCGATAACCTCCGGACCGAATTCGTCCACGACGGCCGAGATGATTTCGGGGAGTTCAAGGACGCGGTGGGCGATTTCGTCCGCATCTATTATAACAGCGCCCAGCCGTTTGAAAATCCCCGCCACCGCACTTTTCCCCGAACCGATGCCCCCCGCAAGCCCTATCACCGCAAAGCGCCGCCGCCGGGGGCTCATTCGCCCGCCTCCAGCCAGTTTGTGCCCCTTGCGATGTTGACGACAACCGGCACCGAAAGCGCCAGCGCCCCCGTCATATCCGCCTCGACGGCCGCGGCTTCTTCGTCTGCTGTTTCCTCCGGCATTTCGATGACCAGCTCGTCGTGTATCTGCAGGATCATTCGCGCCGGCGAGGCCGTCAGCCGGTGGCGTCGGTCGACGGCGAGCATCGCGAGCTTGATGAGGTCCGCCGCAGAGCCCTGGATGGTCGTGTTTATCGCCATCCGCTCGGCGGAGTTCAGGTTGCGCGGGCTTTTTGCCTCCACGCCGCCGATGTAGCGCCGCCGGCCCAGGATGGTGCTGACGTAGCCGTTGGCCTTCGCATCCGCCAGCGTCGTTTCTATGAAACGCTCGACGCCGGGGTAGCGCTCGAAGTAGCCCCTTATAAAATCCGCCGCCTCACCGACGGATATCCCCAGCTGGTGCGAAAGCCCATAGGGGCTCTGGCCGTAGATTATGCCGAAGTTGACGGCCTTTGCCATCCGGCGCATTTCGGAGGTGACGTCGTTTTCTGTCACGCCGTATATCTGGCGGGCGACGAAGTTGTGTATATCCTCGCCCTTGTGAAAGGCCTCCCGCAACGCCTCGTCGCCGGAAAAATGTGCCGCGATGCGAAGCTCTATTTGCGAATAGTCCGCCGCCAGAAGCCTCCAGCCCTCCTCGGTGATAAACGCCTTGCGTATGCGCCTGCCCAGCGGCGTGCGGACGGGGATGTTCTGGAGGTTCGGGTCGCTCGACGAGAGCCGCCCCGTGGCCGTACCCGTCTGGTTGAAGGAAGCGTGCACGCGGCCGGTCTTGGCTGAGACCATCCTGGGGAGGGCGTCGAGGTAGGTGTTCTTGAGCTTGGCAAGCTGCCTGTAGTCGAGGACGCTGCGGGCGAGGGGGTCTTTTGCACTGAGGCGTTCGAGAACGGAGTTGTCGGTCGAGTAGCCGGTCTTTGTGCGCTTGCCGGTCTTGAGGCCGCGCTCGTCGAAGAGTATCCCGGCGAGCTGCTTGGTCGAGGCGATGTTGAACTCGTGACCGGCCTCTTCGTAAATCTTCGCTTCGATGATTAGAAGGTCCTTTTCGAGTTCGGCGCTCATCCCTGAAAGATACCCGCAGTCGAGACGTACGCCGGTGGCCTCCATTCTCGCCAGCACCTCCACCAGCGGCACTTCGAGGTCGTAGAAAAGACCTTCAAGGGCCAGTTCCTCGAGTTTCGGCGCCAGGACTCCCGCCAGGCGCAGCGAAACCTCGGCATCCTCGCCGGAATACTGCGCCACACGGTCACCGGGAACCTGGTCGAGGGTTATCTGCTTCTTGCCGGTGCCGATGAGGTCGCTTATCGGGGTGACGTGGAAGTTGAGGTATTCGACGGCTAAGTCGCTTATGCTGTAGCGGTGCCGACCGGGATCGATGACGTACGCGGCGATCATCGTGTCGAAGCCGACACCACGGACCTCGACACCCGCCTGCAGCATAGCCACGATATCGTACTTCAAGTTCTGGCCGGTCTTTTTCTTCGACGGGTCCTCGAGCAACGGCTTCAGCGTGGCGAGTACATCCGCCTCGGCGAGATGCTTCTCGCCCTCCGGCACGCGCAGCGGTACGTACCAGGCGTGCCCCTCTTCCACTGCGAACGAGAGCCCTACCAGTTCGGCGTCCACGGGATGGATGCCCGTCGTCTCGACGTCGAAGGCGAACGAGTCCGCCCGGCGAAGCGCCGCGAGCAGCAGCCGGAAACCCTCCTCGTCATCTACCAGCGTGTAATCGGCGCCGGTGTCGGCGGCGGTCTCGGCGACCTCGGAGAGCATCGTGTGGAAATCCAGCCGGCGGAAGAGCCGCGAGAGGGCCGCGCGGTCCGGCGTGGAAAGCGCGAGCGCCTCGAAATCAATCTCGATGGGTACGTTTGTGTCTATGGTGACGAGCATTTTGCTAAGATGCGCCGCGTCGGCGTTGGTGCGGATGCTTTCGCTGGTTTTCCTGCCTCGGATATTGTCGGCATTGGCGAGGACCTCTTCGAGGGTGCCGTACTGCTGGATGAGGGTGAGAGCCGTTTTTGGCCCTATGCCGGGGATGCCGGGGACATTGTCGACGGCATCGCCCGAGAGGGCCATCATCTCGATGACCTGTTCGGGGGTTATGCCCTTGTCGAGGCTCAGGGTTTCAGGGGTGATGTAGGCATCCTTCTTGTTGTCCCACACCATCACACGCTCGCCCAGAAGCTGCAGCGCGTCCTTATCGCGGGTGACGATGACGGCGGTGAGGCCCTTCCGGGCGGCGGCGACCGAAAGCGTCCCCAGGACGTCGTCGGCCTCCCAGCCTTCCACGGCGAAGACCGGTATGCGGTAGGCGTCGAGGATCGCCCGGATATAATCGAGCTGACAGACGAGTTCGTCGGGCATCGGCTTGCGGTTGGCCTTGTAAAGGCTGTAGGCCTTGTGGCGAAAGGTGGGCGCGGCGGTATCGAAGGCCACGCCGAGGTATGCCGGCCTTTTTTCGCGGATTATTTTCTGCAGCATCGATGTAAAGCCGAAGATGGCGCCGGTGGGCAGCCCGTCGGGGGCGCAAAGCCCGGTGCGGATGGCATAGTAGGCCTGGTAGGCCTGCGAATTGCCGTCGATGAGGAATACTTTCCCGTCGGTCACGGATAGTGTCCGCCAATGAGTAGTTCGGCGTGGATGGGCATATTCAGAGAAAAACTGCCCCCTTGGCTATATTGAGAACGGCTGCCCAAGGCAAAGCCGGTCCGAATTCCACTGCCGAGCCTGCGCCCGAGGGGCCTTTCGGCCACGAGCATCCAGGGATAGGCTCCAAGTCACGAAACAGGGCCGCGCGGCTCGAGTATACGAGTACACGGAGAATGGGCGATTTCGAGATGCTCGAAACGCATTATAGGACTGCCCGCCTGCTGGTCAAGGGTTGAGCCGGATAATTTGCCTGTCATTTTTTTCTCTTGACTTCAAGTATGCCGGAAGATAATTAATCCTCGTATAGCCTAAGGGCGTTTCCCACAAGGAGTAGTGCTTCTGGCCGCAGTATAGGAGCGGAGGAGGAAATCGATGGATTCAACCCAGAGGACAAGACCCAGAAGCGGGGGTTCCCCCGTTGGGCTCGTGATCTTCATCATTCTGACGGTCATCCTGGCGGTGTTGAGTTACTGGGGTTTTGCCAAGTACAAGGAAGCCGACACCGAGAGGTTGCAGGCCATAGCCAAGCAGACTGCGGCTGAGAACAGCCTTGCCAAGATGGCCGCGGAAAAAGAGGACCTCGTGGACGCCAGCGGCGCGCAGTCGGGCGAGATGCTCAAAGGCTTTGCGAAGACGGCGCTTGACAAGACCAACGAGGTGGGCTTCGGCAGCCAGGCGCAGGAAACCGCAAAGGATGCACTGGATGCTTCGGTGAAGGCCCTTGAGGCCTTGAGGGATGAGAAGGACAAATTGCAGACGTCCGCCGCCGACCTCGCAGTCCAGGTGAAGGCCGTCGAGGAGCAGAGAAAGGCGTCCGAAGCCGCCAGCGGTGAGGAGCTGGCGAAGAAGCTCACCGAGATCGCGACCCTCAACAGGAAGATCGACGAGACCAGGACCGAGTGGCAGGCGAAGCTGGACAAGGAAATTGCAGCCAGACTTGCCATTACAGATGAGTACTTCACGGCGCAGGATCAGTGGAAAGATGTCGAGATGAAGTACATCCTCCACGTCGCTGAGCTCAAGGACAAACTCGGCGAACTCACCGGCGAGGGTACTATCGTCGGCGAAGCCGACGGCATCGTCGTCAAGGTGGATCATCTCAACAAGTGGACGACTATCGACATCGGCAGCGACAGGGGCGTCAAGCCCGGTATGCGCTTCGTGGCCTATACGATGGACCAAGCGGGTGCCCCCCTGCAGAAGGGTGTGCTCGAAGTGCTCAAGACCGAGGCGGAAGTCTCCATCTGCCAGATTCTCTCCACCAAGGCCGGCCAGGCCGTGGGCAAGGGCGATTCAGTTTACAATCTCGCTGGTCCTGAAAAACGCCTCTTCGTCTTCGCAGGGAAGCCCGAGTTTTACACCATCGAAGAGTGGACCAACTTCATCAAGGCCAACGGCGGGGACGTGGTCAACGCGGTACAGAAGGGCGACCAGGTCGCCGACTACCTGATTATGGGGGTCTTCGAGGAAACCGACCGCAAGGTGTCCGAGCAGGTCCGGGCGGCACGGGATTTCGGCCTGACGATCCTCAAGGAAGAGAAGCTTCGGGAAGCGATGGGCCTCATCTGAAAAAGAGCCGTCTGCAAAGAAAAGGGCCGATGCTTATTGCGCCGGCCCTTCTCATTTGATTGTGTCCGTACCCGGCTGATTGTGCCCGCACCCGGCTCAAAAAGAAGCCTGTCGGGCCGGATGCCCGGCCAAGCGGGTTGTGCGCCAAGGGTTGCCCGGCGTCAGTCCGACTCGCCTGATTTCTGCTCCATTGCTGCGACGCGTTCTTCCAAGCTCTTGAGACGCGACTCGAGCTCATCCCACTTGGGCTTCGTCACCAGCGTAATCTTTTCGAACGCCTTGTGCAGCGTTTCATCAACCTTGTCGACAAGGTCGGAGGAATCCTTTTTCCCACGCTCGACGAGCTCATCGATCAGCTTCCGGCCCTGGTCGCTCGTCATCTCGCCGCGCTCGACGAGCTTGTCCACGGCTTCCCTGGCCTTCTCGATGGAAAAGTCTATCGCCCCAAGGCTGGCGAGCAGACTCTTTTTCAAGGCATCTTTCATTGTGCACCTCCTTCTTCCGGCTTGTCCTCTTCCGCGAGGTTCCCGAACGCCACACCCAAGAAGTACGTGAAAAAACCCTCCAAGCGGCGGCGTTCTTTGGGACTTCGGGCCTCCGCTGTTTCAAGAGATTGTATGTGGCGGACAAGTTGGGGACAAATAAAAAGATACGCGGGGTCGCGGACACCGTGGGCCCGGGCGAAGCGCAGGAGCCTTTTCTGGGTTTTGCGGGGGATATTGTGGTAGTCGGCCAAGTCGAAAAAGAGCAGAAGAGGCTTGCGCCGCTGGCGGCCGTAGTAGACCGTCCGCCAAACCACCAACAGCGCGAGTATTCCCACAAGCAGTATCACCATAATGACGGCGAACCTGCCCGGGCCGCCGCCCTGGTAGCTCCTCACGCTGTCGGAAAGCGCCCTGGGGACAATTTGTGCCAGTGGGGTCATACGGCGTTCTCCCAGGCCACGACCGTCATCTCCGCGGAATTGCGCACGCGCTCTTCGGGATCGTTTTTCGCGATCTCTCGCACGGCTTCGATTTCCTCTCTCACGCCTATCTGGCGCAGACCCCACAAGCCCGAAAGCCGCATATCCACCTTCTGACTTCTAAGCATTTCCACGAGCACGTCTCGGCCGGACTCGTCGCCCAGCGTCCAGGCGGCCTTTGCGGCGTTTGCGCGCACGCGGTTGTCGGGGTGCTTTGTAAGTGGGACAAGCAGGCGCAGTATCTGCTTGTGGCCGGTTTCCTCGAGCGCCTCAACCGTGTTGGCAAGCACCCGCCTGTCGCGGTCCGAAAGCGTCCCGAAGAGGGCCTTGAGCGCATCGTAGGCGCCGGCCTTGCCCAGCTGGCGCACGGCGCAGGACCGCACGCGCCTGTCGGGATGCCGCGTCAGGACAGAGAGCTCGCCGGAAACCTCCGCCTGGCAGCCCCTGTACTCGATGACCTTGATGCCGCGCAGCGTGATGTCCGGGTCCGGGTCGGCCAGTGCCCTCTTTATTTCCCTGACAAGGAGTCCCTTGGCCTCGAACTCACCCAAGGCAGCGTCCTTTTCCGACCTGGCCAGCGACTCGAACGAGTTCATAAAATTCCTGAAGAGCGTCTCGTCGGAGAGCAGGTCCGCCCCCCCGGTGCTCGACGCCACGCGGTCCGTAACGAGCTGGGAGACCTCTGGTTCCCAGGCGCCCTGGGTGTACTGCGGGCAGCGCTGCTCGACCTTGACGAGCCCGGCGTCGATGCGGTCGCGGTGAACCTGGCGTGCCATAGCCGTTAGGACGAACTTCGCGGCGGAGGCCAGCGGCACGTTGGATGACTTGGAGAGCTTCTTAAGTATCATCTGCTTCTCGTCCGGCTTCGTGCCGGTCAAGAGCAGGAATCTCACGGCCCTGACACCAAGCCGGTCGGGCAGGTCGGAGGCCTTCTGCGTCCCCGGCCGCAGCCACGGGACAAACTGGACGTTGCCGAGGGCGTTGCCGATGCGGGTGTTGGTCAAAAGCGTTCTGTTGGCAAGCAGGGCCTTTATGAAGTCGAGGTCAAAGCGCGTCTCGAGTATGTCGATCGCCATCGAAGCGGTCTTGGCGTTTTTCAGCATTGAGAGCAGAAAGGAGACCGCACGGGGGTAGAAAGCCGTCTCCAGGATATCGAGGATAATCTTGCGGCGGCGGTCCATAGGGTTGGCCAGGACGTCCATCAGGACCTCGTCGCCGCGCCTGTCCAGCGACAGGAGCGCCGCTATCATCTCCGGCCGCTCGTGTGACGCGTAGAAGCGAAACGCCGTCAGGAGCGCATCCAGCAGCGCGTACCTCTTCGTCTCCATCGCCGCACGGGGGATATCCGTCTCGCCGCTTTCCACGCTCAGGACGAGCCTGTGGTAATTGTGGGCAAGCGCCAGGAGCCCCTCCTGGGCCTTCTTCTTTATCTCCTCTATCGGATCCTGAAGCAGCTCGGCCAGCAGGTAAGCGACGCGGGTGTCATCCATCCTGACGAGGAAGTTGCAGACGTTGGCGCGCACGCGCCGATCGGAGTCGCGCACACTCTGGCGCAGACAGGGCAGAAATGCGTCGGCGCGGGCGATCGCCGCCGTCTGCAGGTCCGGCTGCACCTCGTGGAATATGCGAATCACCGCCTCCAGTGCAGGGCGCTCCGAGCGGTCGAGGGCGGCGATGACCGCGATGCGGCGTGCCTGGGCGCGGCAGTTGAGAACCGCATAAGCCAAGGCGTAGGAGGCGTTCGGGCGACGGCTCGCCACCAGTGCGTGGAATGTCTTTTCAAGCGGGTTTTCGCCCCTGAACTGGCTCATTCGTGTCGATTTCCCGTTTCCCAAGACCCGCCGTGACGGCCCCGTGACCGTGCTGCGTACGCGCTTTGCTGCATCACCGTGATGTAGCCGGCAACGGCCTGCACCCACAGCGCAGCCGGAACCCGGCCGGCGGCATCGGCTGCAACCAACACAACAGCTCCCTCCGCCCGCTGTAATACGCCGACCTTGCAGCATTCGACGAGGCTTTCGGCGCGGGCGCGGGCATGGCTGGTCAAAAGCGCGCCCACCAGCGCCACCAGCGACAGTATAACGTACGTATCGGCCTTCCAGCCGGCGCAATACAGCAATATTCCACCGATAACGGCGCAGTTAGCGTATCTCTCGAACATACCGTCGAGGAATGTGCCGTGCGTGGTTGTGCGCCCACGAAGCCGGGCCCCGCAGTGTGCACCGGCAGATACAGGGGCACACAAGGTGCAGCTTAGAGATCGAAACCTCGGCTGTCGGCGAGTTTTCCGGAGGGTTTCTCGGC
>JAGHCE010000179.1 GCA_021160625.1 Planctomycetota bacterium
GACCCCCCTCCACCGCCGAATGAACCCCAGCTGCCGCCGCCGCTCGTCCAGCCCGAAGAGCCGCCCGTCCCGAAGAGGACAAACGCCCTTCGCCGGATGGCCGCGACAATCACCAGCACTATGAAAGCGAGCGGAAACAGAAGATTGAAAAGCACGGATACGGCGCCGGGAGAGCGCCTTGCCGGCGGAGGCGCAACCTGCGGCATACCGGAGAGACTCACGCCGTATTCCTGCTCCAGCTTTGCCAGGAGGGCGACGGTGCCGTCGAAGAGGCCCTTGCCGAACTTGCCCTGTCTGAAGTTCGGGACAAAGTATTTACGGGCGACCCTGCCGACAAAGGCATCAGGCAGCGGCCCTTCAAGACCGTAGCCGACCGTTATCCAGTACTTGCGATCCTTGACGGCAACGACAATGAGGGCGCCGTTGTCCTTGTCCTTCTGGCCGAGGCCCCATTTCTCGGCGAGGGTGAAGGTGTAATTCTGGATGGGCACGCCGCCGGTGGTGTCAACCGTGAGGACGAGTACCTGCGCCCCGGTTTTCTCCTCGAGCTCCTTGAGGTAGCCGGAAAGCCGCCTGGCGGAATCGGCGTCGATGACACCGGCCTTATCGGTGACGTACTCGGTGGGAACGGGCATATCGATCGAAGCGGCCGCGGCAGCGGTCCGGGAAGTCCTGCCGCCCAGATAGAGGCTCACCAGGACCCCGACGAGGCAGACCGTCACGGCGAGCGCGATTACGGCGGTCGGGCTACGCCCGGTCCGCCTGGTAGCCCAGCGTTTCAATCGCATCATAAAAATCCTTGAACGTTTCCTGAAGCTCCGGCAGCGGCGGCGTTTCCCCCGTTTCCCATATTTCGAGAATCTCTCTGAACGGGTCCTGCGAGATTTCCAGCGCCTCGATCGCCGCCAGCGTTTCGCTCCTCGTCACGGGAACATCCTCGCCCCTGACTAAAAGCAGCCCGCGCAGCACCGGCAGCGCGGCCTTTGTCATATCGACGAGGAGGCCCTTCAGGCACGCCGGCCTGTTGAGGCAGCCAAGGTACCCTCGGCGGGCCTTCACCAGCAGACCCTTCAAGTCCCGCTCGCAGGCAAGGCGTACGTGCTCCCTGTCCAGCGTGAGGGCGTCGAAAAAGTCCCTGCCGTAGATGATTACGTGCGCAAGTTTGAACTCGTGGAACTCAAGCGGAAAGACGTCGAGCGACCTCTCTATGTATTCCGGCGTCATAAGAAGCGGCGCCTGGACGCCCCTCTTGCCGAACTTACGCCCGAGCGACGCGAGCGCATCAAGTAACGACAGGCCGACCGTCGTCAGGACGACGACCGAATTCACGTCGGAGAGCCCCGGTCTGAAATCGCCCGTCGCCGCGCTGCCGACGACCCCGATCGAGAGAAGCCGCTGCCCGGCATCCTCCACAACCTGCTCAAAAAAAGGCCCGGCGGCCTTTGCGGCAGCACCCGGCAGGGCCGAAAGGTCGAGGGAAGACTGCACTCCGGTCGGTTCGCTTTCTGACATCGGGGTTCCTCCGCTTTGCTCTCCTGTTTGCGCTGGAGAGATATTCTGCGGCTTTTACGGCCCGTGGTCAACACTTTTGCGCCGGATGTATGCCAAATTCCCCCAGTGCGCCCCCTGTAAATACCAGTACACCTGGAAGGCGCCGCATATTCGATTGGGGCATAAGTCTTGTAGCGCCTTGGCACACGCGGGGCCCAAGGTAGGGCGCGGCTTGCCGCATGCGGCAATACTAACCGGATTTTTTTGGGTCGGATCTGCTTATCAGCGCGCGGGAGATTCCGGCGGCTTTTCCCAGATGCGAAAGCCGTTGTAGTCGTCGTAATCGCCCTTGTCGCCGTCGGCGGGTTTCACGAGCGAGGGCTTGCCGCCGTCGTCGGTGCGGTTCCGGCCGACGGAGTAGACCATAATGCCGTCGCCGAGGATTTTGTAGATGAGAGGGGCACCCGAGAAGGGGTCGACAGGAACCTTTGCCAGATAGTCCGGGACGAGCGCATCGAGCGAGGCGGGCCAGCGACCCCGAGCCTGTCTGAAACGCATTGCCGCAACGGCGGAAGCGGCGCTGCGCAGCAGGGCGCGGGTTTGTTCGACTTCGTAGAGGCTCTTAGCCACACTCCCGAGCATCGACTCGCGACTCGTCTTGCGCACAAGCAGGCGGGCGTCGTCGAGTTGTTTCGTGAAGCTCGGATCTGTGAGGTGCCGGATTACCTCGGGTGACGGGTTTTCGGCCATTGTCGTGAAGTCGAGCATATAGCGCACGCCCAGGGCCACGTCGCGGCCGAGGTGCCGTTTTGCGCGGCGGAGATCACTGTTCCAGGAAGATACGGAGGTGAAGTCAAGCAGACTCCTGAGCTCGTCGTCATCACCCGCGTGGGTATGATCGTAGAGCGCGAGAAGGTCGATGATGACCGCCTGGCAGGCGTCGGCGGCACAAAGGCCGGCTGCCTCACTCTCGAGGTCACGCTGCAGCGCCTCAAGTGCTTCCGGGGGGGGGTCCGTTCGTGTGAGGACCTGGGCCAGGGCTGTCCTCGTCGCTATGGTGTCACAGACAAGTCGGACCCGCAGTGACACGAGGCACGGCTCGTCCCGCAGAGAACGCGCGAGGATAAGAGCGTCCCTCACTTTCCCCACGGCCTCCTCCGGCCGGTCATCCACGGCATCAAGCCACGCGGCAAGCGCCAGGCGCCTTGTGCACATCCGCACGTACGTCAGGTGCGGCAGGAGCGTGAAGAAGCCGTCCTGCCAGTCCACGTTGTACCGGCAACGAGGAAATTGGGCGCCTTCGTGGAGAATCTCTATCAGTTTCGCCTGCGACGCGAGAAACTCACGCACCGCCTTTATCGTCCCCGGCGAGGCGGGCCCATTCGGCAGCGGCAGACTCGTCTTGGGGCGGCTGACGAGCGGGATTCCCGGGGAAGGCGTCGGGACGCTCTTGCAGACGTAGATGGCATCTTCGAAGACGGGGCCGCCGTTTTCGTCGTCTGGAACCTTGCCCCGCCGCTGCAAGTACTCCTCCATTGTGACCGGCAGGCCGCGCTCTTGTACTTCGGCGGTCACGGCGACGATGGCACGGCTGCGGCGTGTCAGGAGATGCCACCCCCCGGCCAGGGCACCGGCCAACACAAGCGCCACCAGGACGTAAATCGCCGCGGCCTTTACCGCGAGGCGCGTGGTCGAGCCGCTGGACTTGTGCGCATTGCGGCCGTCGACGCTGGTTTCACTCGGCTTCATCGCCCGGTCCCCGAGCGGCACGGCGCCAGATGCGAAAGCCGTTGTAGTCGTCGTAATCGCCCTTGTCGCCGTCGGCGGGTTTCACGAGCGAGGGCTTGCCGCCGTCGTCGGTACGGTTCAGGCCGACGCAGTAGACTATAATCCCGTCGTCGAGGATCTTGTAGATGAGAGGGGCACCCGAGAAGGGGTCGGCAGGAACCTTTGCCAGATAGTCCGGGACGAGCGCATCGAGCGAGGCGGGCCAGCGGTTGTGGTCGCGGCTGAAGCGAAGCGCCGCCAAGGCCGCAGCCGTCGCCAGAAGGCGGGCCCTGCGGCACTCGGTCTGCTCGACCGAGCGCGAGATAGCCGGAAGGAGCATCCTCGCAATCACGTACGGGCCGCTCTCTGCTCGCTGTCGGAACGCGTCCTGCTCGGCAGGGGATATAAGCACACCGGAGTCGATCTTGTCGAAGAGCTCGAGGTAGAAACTGATGAGAAATGTCATATCGCCCTTGATGTAACCCTTCTTCAGGAAAAGGGGCATCCTGTCGAATACCGAGACAGCGACATTCGAATCACTTTTTCCGCCGACCAGGGACGCCGTCGACTCCACGGCAGACCGGCCGGCCAGGATGGAGTTGTGAAAGTCGCAGTCTATTGCCAGATCGCCCTCGAGAGCCGGGCGTATCGAGAACTCATCGGCCAGGCGTTCGATCTCCTTCTGCAACGAGACGAGATCGTCGGCCGGGATATCGGTCCGGCTGACAAGCCGCTGGAGGCCGCCGGCCGTCGCGATGCTGCCGATTGCCTGGGAGACGAGATTCGAGACGAGCAGGGGCTCCTCTGCAAGCGAGCGCGAAAGGGCAAGGTTGTCGCGGACCAGCCGAATACCGTCGGAGGGCCGGTTCTCTTCGGCGGCAAGCAGGGTGGCGAGATTGAGCAGGCGCGCACACCGGCGGGCCCTGGTGAGGTGCGGCAGCAGGGTATTGATGCCGTCCCAGCGGATGTAGTAGACGCACTCCTGCCTCGACGCGCCGCTGTGGAGGACGTCGATTATGCAGCCGTACTCACTTATGCGCGCATGAAGGTCGGCGACGAACTCCTCCGGCAGGGCCTCATCGGGCGTCAGGTTCAGGGCGTTCGAACGCAGCAGGTCATCCAAGCCGCCCTTACCCTTGGCGCGAAGGAGCGAAAAGGCGGCCTCGTAGTAGCAAGCGGCGTTTTTGGAGTCGTCAGGCACGGGATGCTTGGCCAGAACTGCTTTCATCAAAAGGGGGACATTTGCATCGGCGGCCGCTTGGCGTGCGTCGCGCAGCTTCGCCGACGACGAGATGTCGTAGATAACGGCGGCGACGGACACGACCACGGCGAGGGCACACAGGATAAAAAGCCCGACTAAGGCCACCCGCGTAAGTGTGGGAAACCAATGCATCAGTTTCTTCCACAACGTGCGAGGCTCGCTCATAAGTCTATCCTCCAGCCTTGTCCTTCCTTGCGTGGGGTTCCGGGCTGCGACTCTTGTCTTTCGGGACGGGTTTCTCCTTCTCGTCTTCCGGTTTTTCCTGTTTTTCCTTTTGCATCCGTGCTTCAATGGACTGCGTCTTTGAGGCGTTTTTGATCCGAGGGCCGGCAGGGGCGACAATCGGCCCGAAGGCGCCCCCATCCGGCCCCATCGTCACCGATGGCGACGGCGGATGCGAGAATGTCGGGGAGGCCTTGTTGATGACGGGGGCGATGGCATCGGCGATGTACGTGCCGACGGCGACTATCGAGATGCCCGCGGCGAGGGCGGCGATGGCGAAGTACTTGCGGCGGCGCTTTCGGGCCCGCCTCATCAGAACGCTTTCGGCGGCCACCAGCGACCGGGCTCGCAGCCACTCGGGGGGGCTGGTGAACTGGAAGTTTTCCAGGTCCTTTTCAATGACATCCGTCATTGGACGCTTCCCCGGTATTTCTTGAATCTCCCGGCGAGCTTCGCCAGGCCGTAGCGGTAACGGCTGGCGGCGGTGTGCTGCGACACACCGGTGAGCCTGCCGATTTCAGCGAACGTAAAGCCCTCGTAAATCTTCAGAACCACGACCTCGCGCTGGAGCGCCGGCACCGTCAAGAGCGCCTGTGCCACCTCGCCGGCCGAAGGTGCGGGCATTTTCTCGGCCGAGGGGGCGACCTTCTCGAAAAGGAAGTCCTCCTGCAGCGTTTTCCCGGCGCGCGACCTTATCTTGAGAAACTTCCAGGCCTCGTTGCGCGCCATCGCGAAGATGTAAGCGTGCGGCTTGGCGACGCGGACGAGCTTCGCCCCGGCCGCCGCCAGCTTCGCAAAGACCTCCTGGAAAACGTCTTCGGCATCGTCGGTCGAACCCACAAGCGTCCGGATATAGCCGAACAGGCCCCTCCCGACGGCGTCGTAGATATCCGCCAGCGCCGAAAGCCGACCTTCGGCCAGCAACCTGAAACACAGTTCCAGCTCCCTGTCCCTCGAACGGCGGGAAGATTCCATTGCCGGCTCCGCGTGCCATTTTTCCGCGTCCTCCGGTATCAAAGATGCTGTAGAGGGATCGATTTGTCTAAAATCTTCCGCGTTTGCCTCCAAACGCGCTGGTTTGGCGGGTGCCCGGCCTTCCGGGGGCGCGGCGGCGGGGCCTGACGATTTCCTGCCGGTGGCGTTCATATGAGGTTCCTTCTGCGCGCGGGTGGGGGTTGCAAGTGCGATTATCCGTCAAAAGCGTGTGGATTGGAAGGGCGTTGTTTGCCGAATCTGCAGGGAGGGGGGCTTCGCCCCCTTTCCGCTACGGGGGCCGCAGACGTTGTCTGAGGCAATCATTTGACCTTCCGCGGCATGCCCTACACGGCTGACGTGGCTGGAACCGGCGCATCGGCCTGTGGGGGCGTGTCCTGTCGGCGGGTTTCTGCAGGACTTTTCGGAGTTGGCGGCGTTGCGGCGGGGATCGCGGCGGCCTTTCTCCTGAAATCATCGAGCGCGATTTCCCCGGAGCCGGAGAAAAGCGGTATCGTCTCACCGTCCACCTCGGCCCAGACGAGCGTGGGTTTGCCTTCGCTTGCACGGATGCAAAGCACACCGTCCTCGATCGTGAAATCGGCGGCGACGTGGACGTTTTCGAAGTAATCCGGCGTGTTACTTTCCCCGAAGGCATCAAGCCCCAACGCTCCGAGCCACCGGGAGAGCGTCCCCGACGTGATTTTCTCTGTGGCAAACTCCAATGACCCGGAGAGCGCCTCCAGCCGGCCGTCTTTCACGGCAAAGGCGTCAACGCGCACCGCAAGGTGTCCCTCAGGCACCGTAAGACCCAGTGAGCCGGGGGCGCTTTGGGCTAATTCCCAGCCGCCGGCGGTGGCAAACCGCACTGATTCGCCGTCTTTAGTCCACAGGGCCGTAAAGCGGCCGCCGCTCGTGTCTTCGATATGGTCGAAGAGGCGGGCCCCGGCCTTTTTCGCAACGAGGTCGGCAAGCGGCTCGGCAGCTGCGTCGATTGCCGCCTGGAGCTCTATCTGTTCCCCGGTGGCGGTAAAACTCCAGCCTTGCGGGGCGGCGCCGTCTCGTGGGCTCATCCTGAGAAGCCGCTTTTCGAAAAGGTCGTCTTCGTCCGCGGCGTACCGCAGGAGGGGCACTCCAGGGCACTTCACGTCGATTTCCAGTGCAAAGGCCGCTGGGGCCTCTGCGCCGGGCAGAAATGTGCTCCTGGCAGCATCCTTTTTGATGACCTTCCCGATGTTGTGGGCGAGATCCACGAGGCGTGAACAGTCGGAAAGCGCCTTCCCGGGGTCGCCCAGATCGAGCGAGGCGTGCCACTTACCCGTGGCGATTGCGCCGGGCTGCCAGTCGCCCCAGGGGCGCGGAAGGGAGGAGATGACGATGGCATCGGCTGTGGCGACGGTGCGGCCGTCCTCAAGAAAAGCCGCCTTTTGGAAGGTCACGTACCCCCCGGTGGAGAGATGTGCTTGACCGAGGCTCACGTCGCAGCCGGCAAGCTGCCCAAGGGCCTTGCGGGCCTGTCTGTCGATGGCGCCGGGGGAGTAATGGCTCCAGGTGACACGCGCCGCCGCCACTGCAATGACGGCAAACGCCGCCACTAACGCCACCGCTAAGCGCCTGCGAGTTTTCACATGAAGCATACGGCCGCCACCGGACTCGAGTATTTTTAGATTGGCCTGCGGGCCCCCGTAAGTCGTGCAGGGTGGGCTTTAGCCCACGCGTATCACTGGTGGACAAGCCACCAGTGGCACATTGCCGTCCGTAGGGGCGCCGCTTGCCGCGCCCTCGGAAGGTTAGTTGACCGCCACGGACAACGTCCGTGGCCCCCATAGCAGGGAGGGGTCGAAGACCCCCCTCAGAAGGCAAACTTTTCGCCCGTAATTCTCTCGTAGGCCTCGACGTAGCGCCCAAGCGTCTTCACCACGACGTCGTCGGGCAGGGCGGGCGCCGGCGGGCTGTGGTCCCATCCGCTCTCGTCGAGGTAGTCCCGTACGAACTGCTTGTCGAAAGACTGCTGCGAACGGCCCGGCTCGTAGTCGTCCGCGGGCCAGAAGCGCGACGAATCGGGTGTAAGCACCTCGTCCACCAGGATGATCTCACCGTCGCAGACGCCGAACTCGAACTTCGTGTCGGCGATTATGATGCCCTTTTCGGCTGCAAAAGCGGCGGCCTTGGCGTATATCGCAAGGCTCGTCTCCCTTACGGCATTCGCCGCGCTCTCGCCGACGAGATCGACGACCTCGGCGAAATGCATATTTTCATCATGCCCAGCATCGGCCTTCGTGGTCGGTGTGAAAATCGGATCGGGAAGCCTGTCGGATTCCCTGAGGCCATCGGGCAACCTTATCCCGCAAATTTCCCCCGTATCGCGGTAGCTTCGCCACCCGGAGCCGGAAAGGTATCCTCGCACGATGCATTCCACGGGCATCACATCGGCCTTCCTCACGAGCATCGACCGCCCGGTGAGAACCGCCGCTTTTTCGGCGAGGCGTTCGTCGCCTGCGGCGGCGGCGGTGACGAGATGATTCGGCGTTACGTCTTTTAGAAAATCAAACCAGAACAGGCTCAAGCTCGTCAATACCCGCCCCTTGCACGGTATCGCGCTTGCCAGGACGCTGTCGTAGGCGGATATCCTGTCGGTGGCGACGATGACAAGCCTCTCACCCAGGTCGTAGATGTCGCGGATCTTGCCGCTCGTTTTGGGCAGGAAAGGGATGTTGGTTTCCACGACCGCTTGCGGCAGAACCTTGCCTCCAAATTCCATACTCGACTCCTGTCCTTACTGCCGGGGGAAGGCGTCAATGCACCATTTGCCGGCGTGCCTGCGCCAGTGGAGGTTGACGTAGACCGGTTTTATTTCATTCTTGGGGAGCATCCTCACCGTCACGATTGCCGTGGAGAGCATTCCGGAGCCGGTCTTGAGCGGCGTGACGTTGATGGCGAGCTTGTCCCAGGCGATAATCTGGAAGTTCCTGCGCTTCATACGGAAGCGGCCCTCGACGAAAACCTTCGCACTAAAGCCCTTGGCCTGCGCCGGCAGGACCATTTGGCCAATCTCGTCCCGGCTGCTTGTCATCACCAAGCTGATAAAGCGATCCGCCAAGTCGCGGACCTCCTGCTTCTGCGGGTCAAGGCGGCTCGGTCGCTGCGCCGAACCGGTGGTGGTCACACATCCTGACAGGGCAACCAGGCACAGACACAGGCCCGCCGTTAGCGGCTTTGCATTCATCGCACCCTCCTTTCGGGAACTCACCGGGAACGGGCAAATCTTAAGGTGCCCCGCCGCATAAGTCAACCGGCACCCCCGGAGGAGGGCTTCGCCCCCCTCTTTACTACGGGGGGCCGCAGACGTTGTCTGCGGTAATCAACTGACCTTCCTCACGTCAGGTTGTCGCCTTCGAGAATAATACCGAGAAGAACCGCGATTGTTCGCTGAATAAAAGATTAGGCGCATCTTGGCAGAGACTGCACGATTCCTCAAGCGAAAAGGGAAACCCGCAAGGGATGCCTCGCGGGCGGCACGACTACGGCGACAGCCGGGAAGATGGCGGCGGTTGCGGCGTGGTCAGTTCCAGGCGGACCTTGAGCTCGTGGGCGCCCATATGGAGCGAGGGGCATCGGCGGTAGGTGTCCCGGTCAAGCCTGTCGCTCCTGCCGGTTCTGCCGTCGGGGCTGTAGATGCTGCGTTTGAAGTTGTACGCGTCGTCGGCGTATATCCTGGCGACGAGCGCGTCTTCGGCTCTCAAAGAAATGGAATTGAGGCCCTCGCTGACGGCGGCCGTGGGGAAGGAGACCTTTAGCCACGTCGCGCCCGACGGGGTGAGCGGCAACCTCTGCGTGTGGTTATTGAGGCAGACTTTCAGAGTCCCCGCGTGCCCCACGCGAAGCCGAACGAGGACACGGGAGCGCGTCGCGCCGGGGGGTATCTCGTCCAGGAGGAGGAACTTCAAGGCGAGGCTGTTTCCCTGGAGCCTCACGCCGAAGGGCGTGGGGTAGTTGCTGTCGTCATGGACGGTGAGACTGCCGTTCTGGGTTATCTCGAAGCCTGTCGGGTTGCGTCTCTCTCTCGCAAAGGGCGTGAGTCTCTGGTAGTTCACCGGCAGACAGACGGCGACGGCCGGGATGAGGATGCCAAGGCCCTTCGCGAAATTGAGGTCTCTCACGCAGATGACCATCTCGGCAAGGGCAAACCCCGCCGTAGGCAGGATAAGCGGCACGATCGCCAGTCGGTACCTGCCGACGACGACGAAGAGGATTATCGCGGCTGAATACACCGCCGCCTGCGCCAGGACAAACCACACGCCTGGGCGCCTCAGTGAAAACACCAACCCCGCCGCCGCCAG
>JAGHCE010000132.1 GCA_021160625.1 Planctomycetota bacterium
CGAAGTCCTTGCGCCGCATCTTTAGCCCGGCCACAAAAACTCTCAGCCGGGGATTTTCCGGGTCGCGTTCGAGCATCTCCCCGGCGGTCTCGACCGCCATATCGATATTACCTTCGCGATAGTACTGGCCCAGGCGCAGGCCGGCAAGGGACGTTTCCTTTGCTCCTCGCTTTGCAGCCTCGTCAAGTATCTTGCCTGCTTCTTCGAGCTCGCCGCTCGTCTGAAGGACGGCTATGAGCCGGAAGGCGGCCGGCAGCGACCAGGGATTGGCCTCGTAGGCACGCCGGAACGTCTCAACCGCCAAGCGTATGTTGCCCGCTTTTTCCTGGGCCGTTCCGAGAAGAATCATACTTGCCAGATCGCGCGGGTCCGCCTCGATATTGGCGTTGAGAAGGTCCGTAATCTCGACCTCGCGGGAGCGCCATTGTCCACCCGAGAGCCACAACATCGCCTGGTAATAACGCCACCTGGAGCCCTGCTCACCTTCGATCCGTTTTACCTCGTCGATCAATTCCTGTGCCCTGGCCGGATCGCCGGTGCCGATAACACGCAAAAGCATAAGCCTCGACGTGATGTCCTCCGGGTACTCCCTTGTGACGGTGGTGAGCACCTCCTCGGCCCGGTCAACGTCGCCGTGGCGGCGGTGGAATGTCGCCAGGGCGATCTGGAGGTCTCTGCGGCCCTTCTTGTCCGCGCGGTCAATACCCTTCTCTATCGCCGCCGCCGCGGCCGCCGCCTCCCCATTGCGCGTAAGAACGTCCGCCAGCACCAGGACCGCCGCCGGCTCGCCGGGATAGTCCTCCACCACGTCCCTGGCACGCTCGATCGCCGCCTCATGCTGGCCGCGCTTCCACAGCAGCTCCATATCGAGCAGCCGCCCCTGCATCTTTGTCGCATCGTCCTTCTCAAGGATGCGCACCACGTCGGCAACCCTGTTGGTCCTGCCCTGCATCTGGGCAATCCGGGCGTCGAGTATCGCAACGCGGCTGTCGCCGGGGTATTGCCTTCGCAGCTTTTCGACCTGGTCGGCAACCCTGGCCAGGGCCCGCTCGCGGTTGCGGCTTGAGGCTGCGACGTGAATGGCGACGTTTAGATACACGATGTGCGCCTCGACATTGCGCGGCAGGAGCTTGACCGCAGCCGCACAATGTTCTGCGGCCTCCTTCCAGGCCCGTGCGCGCGAAAGCGTCTGCGCCAGGGCCAGCTCGGCCGCCCCCGTCATAGAACCGTCCTCGGGAAGCGTCCCGACCAGCTGCCTGAGCACCTTGACCGCCGCCTGCAGGTCGTTTATCTCGTTGTACGCCTTTCCCAGCGCTATCCCGGCCCGCACGGACGTAACGGGGTCGGCACTTTGAGCCGCCTCCTTCCAGTACTCAATGGCCTTGTAGGTTTCCTTCTTGTCCTGCGCCATCATCCCGTTGAGGAAAGAAATATTCGTCGATTGCGGGTCGATCGTCTTGATCTCGTCGAGACAACTCTTGGCCTTGGGCCTGTTGTGCGCGTACAGGAAGAGGTCAAACGCCGTCGGCAGAAAATAGAACCTCTCCTCGCCCATTGCTTCCAGGGCGTTTTCGGCGACCTTGTCGGCCTCACTGGGGGACTGCCTGACCTTGGCGAGCGCCGCCCGTGCAAGCCACATCGAGAGCATCGTCGGCTCGGCTTTTTCGGCCAAGGCAAGCTGCCTCTCGGCGGCATCGAAATCCCTTAGGCCGATGAAGATCGACGCTAAGCGAACCCGCGTCGCGGCGTCCTCGAAGGTGCACTCCACGGCCTTGTAGTACTGTGCGCGGGCTTCGGCCTTCTTCTCCGGCGAGTCGGCTATGCGTTCCAGGTACACCCCGAAGGCGATATGGGCGGAAGCGGAGGCCGGGTTGCGCTCTACGGCGGAGGCGATAATCTCGTTGGCCTCTTTGACCTGCCGGCCGGGCGAACCGGACAGCTCATCAGGGTACTGCCGCTTGATGGAGGCACGCAGTTCGTAAGCCGGGATGTCCCCCGGCGCCGCCTCGATCACCGCCTCAAGCAGGCGATCGGCCTCTTCGAATCTCCTCTGTCGAACAAGCGCCATCGCCAGGAGCTCTCCCGTCTCGGCGTCCCCGGCACCTATGCGCCAGCGATGTCCGGGCGTCCCGGCGTCGGTGGCGCTCTCAAGCAGCCTTTCCAGGATTACCTCCGCATCGCTGGCCAGTCCGCCCATAATGTAGATTCTCGAAACGTTTCGTGCCGCCTCGGTGTGGGTGGGGTCCTTGCGCAAAACCTGCCTGTACGCAGCCACCGCCTGCCGGATATTCGACTCCTTCTGGGGAACGATATGGCGCTGGGCGTCGGCATATTTCATCAGCACTACCGTGTCGTTGGGATGCACGGGGCAGTAGCGCCCCAGCGCCTTCGCCGCCGCAACCCAGTTCCCCTCCTCGTATGCCGCCAGGCCCACTTCCAGCGCCCTTGTCGCCATATAGCGCCGCCGCCATTTCCGCAGGCCGTACAACGTCCCGGCGAGAACGGCCAGCCCCAGGAACAGGACAACCACCAGCTGCCAATTGAAACGGAAAGCCTTTTTCCGCTTAGCTCTCATAACCCCGTCCTTTCACACCAAACGCCTGTCTCGATCGGCCGCCCTTGTATCTTTGCCGAAGGCCCGCAGATAATTCATACAAACGGCCACATTCCGGGTCCGCCTTTTCCAGGCCGCAGAGTCGCCGGAGGTCATTATCTCTATTCCCGCCCACCGGGGCGGGATCTCGCCGCAAAAAGTCGAAGGAACCCCGCCAGCAGAATCCAGGCCGTCTTCACCGCGATGACAAGGTCACGCCACAACGAAATGTGCCTGACATATTTCGTATCGTAGTATATCCATTCCTGGAAGTCGTTTTTGCGGTCGCGCGACCGCGATACCTGCCACAGTCCGGTTATGCCGGGCCTGACCGACAGGCGTGCCTCGCGCCATGAGGGGCACATCTGGTTTTCCTCGTCCGGCGAGGGCCGAGGCCCCACAATGCTCATATGCCCGGCCAGGACGTTGAGAAACTGCGGAATCTCGTCAAGGTTCGTTTCGCGAAGGAACGCTCCGAGGGTCGTAATCCTGGGGTCATCCCCTATCTTGAACTGTGGACCGTCCACCTCGTTTATTGCTCTGAGCTCCTGCTGGCCCTGTTGGGCGCCCGCCACCATCGTCCTGAACTTGAGGCACGAGAACCGTCTCCCGTGGAGACCCTGGCGCCTCGCCGCGTAGAAGACCGGGCCCTTCGACGTGAGCTTTATCGCGACGGCTATCGCCGGCAGGACAATCACGAGAAA
>JAGHCE010000198.1 GCA_021160625.1 Planctomycetota bacterium
GTCGACGGGGCCGCCACCGGCGAGGAACCAGCGCGTGAGGACGCCGGCGAGGCCTTCGATAGTGCCGGAGGAGGAGCCCCCGGCAACGACGACTTCCGGGACGAACTTGTTCGTGCCTTCGGCAAGGACGGTGGCGATATTGACCATCGCCGTAGGGGTCTGCCCGAGAGCGTCAACTTGGGCCTGAAGGCGGTCGCCCTGGCCATACCGATTGCCTTGACCTTGGCGCCCTGGGCGGTGCCGGTCTTTTCGACGTACTCAGACTCGCCGTCGGCCTCGGCCTTTCGCCCTTTTGCGTTGTTTGTCTTGATGTCGATCGAGACGTGGGACTTGGCGAGATCCTGCTGCATATCAGCGGTCCCCTTGGCATTCTCCATATCTATGCGCTGTTTCTGTGCTTCCTCCTGCATCTTGTAGGTAGCGATTTCCTGGTTGGCGATCTCCCTGTCGGTCAGGACCTTGACCAGCTGCACAGGCAGGACGACGTCCTGGATATAGACCCCCGGGGGTTCCACCTTGTACTGCCGCAGCTCGCGCTTGATGTGTTCCAGGGCTTCCTGTTGTACTTGTTGGCGCGTTTCGATGAACCTGATTGCGGGCATACTCTGGAGCTTGTCACGGAAGTGGTTGCCGACGGCTGCCTGCAGGGCTTCCTGCACGAGGTTTTGCATCGTTCCCACCATCGAGATTACCCACGGCGCCTTCGTGTCGGCCACGTGTATCTGAACCTGCAGGTCGATAGAAAACTCAAACCCCTCGCGGCTCTTCGCCAGGATGGACTTGAGGTGCTGGTCCAGGTCGTGTGCGTGTGAAACCGCTTCTGCCCAGTTCAGCGTCAGGATGGCCGTGGGGACGACCTCGCACTGGTAGCAGTGCGGGTTGATGGGGTATTTGCCCGTCCGCAACGGCTCCTGCCATATGCCCCTGTGACCGGGGCGCACGAGCGCGCCGAACTTGAACTCCTCGCCCGAGGTGTCCTGCCTCACCCCGAAACGCGATCGGGCTGTCCTCCGAAAGATTTCTGAAGGAAAATCTCTTCGCCAACAGACCCACCTGCGTCGGCCCGACGATGTGTATCGACCTGAGCACGATGAGGACCAGCACCGCTGCCGCAATGACAATCGCCATCGTCATCGTAACCACCTCCCAAAATGAGAACTTCGACCCCTACAGAAGACGCTACACCGTCCGGCGAGGAGATATTCGCAGGAATCGCCGGCCGTGTGTCAAAATACCCCCACCTTTCTTTCCCTGCCTCCGCCTCCTCTCCGCCTGCGGTGCCGCTGGGGGCCTCAGTCCAGCTCCATAGGCAGGCGGGGCTGGGAAGGTGTGATGCGGCGCTGGAGGTTGCCGGAGGGGGTTGCCTGGAGGCCTACGCTCTTCCAGGACTCGGTCTCAAGCCACTGGTCGAGGACGCTTTTCTTGAAACGGATGGTCGTGCCCATTCGCGCCACGGGGACCTTGCCATCGCGGACGTAGCGGTACAGGACCTGGTCGTTTATCTGCAGGTACTCGGCGGCCTGCTTGACGGTCATCACCTCGGGAAATGCCCCTTGTGGCGCCTTTGCGGGCTCTTGTTTTGCAGCAGGCTTTTTTTCCGGCATTTTTTTCTTGGGCATTTTTATGTCTTGTTGTCCCGTTCCAGGGTTCCGCGTGCGCCGAGGTTTACCCACCGTGGAGGGCGCACCGAATGGGTAGGGCGGACATTCCTGTCTGCCGTTGTTTGTTTCGTGTGCGCTAAAGCCCTACATAAGAATTTCCAACCTTTCGCGGGCGCGGCAAGCGGCGCCCCTACAACCGGACTGCTTCTACTTGGAGCCATTCAGGTCCCCGACGCCTTGATGCCTTCGGCGACCGCGTCGGCGATTTTCTCGATGTCCACACCCTGTGGGCTGATCGGGCAAACGGAGGTATCAACACTGTGGCCCAATGTCGCGGCGTTTTTCTCCAGTCTTTCAAGCTCCTCGGCCGAGAGCACCCGTACGCCGCCCAGGAGCCTCGCCGAAACGACAATTTGGGCGAACTGCTCGATTTTTTCCATCCGCTCCCACGCGGTGGGAAGGTCCGGCCCCACCGTAACCGCCCCGTGCCTGTCAAGAAGCAGCGCTTCGTGGTTGCCGATGAGCTCCTCGATGGCCTTGGCGCCCTCCGGTGACGAAGGCGTGGCATAGCGCGCCGTCGGCACGGTCCCCATATAGACGAGGACCTCCGGCATTACGCACTCTTCGAGCGTGATGCCCGCTACCGTCATCGCAACCGCCGTCGGCGGGTGTGCGTGAACGACGGCCTGGACGTCGCCTCGCTTGCGGTAGACCGCAAGGTGCAGCGCCAGTTCGCTTGTGGGCTTGCCGCTGCCGATGGGTGCCCCGTCGAGGTCGGTTACGACGAGGTCGTCGGGCTTCATAAAGCCCTTCGACAGGCCCGACGGCGTCACCAATAGCCTTCCGCGCGGCAGACGCACGGAGATGTTGCCGTCCGCGCCCGCGATAAGTCCCCTCTGATACAAGCGGCGCCCTATTTCGCAGACAAGCGCCCTCGTTTCCCGCTCGGTCATTTCGCCACCTCGTCAACTATCCCCACCACCGCTTGATGAATCGGCGCCGTTCTTTGCCCCACAAGTTCGCGCACGCTTGAGCCCTCCCGCATCAGCAAAACCCTGTCCCCCACGCCGGCATCCACCAAGTCAACAGCAATGACGCTGGTTTCGGAGGGCTTGCCGCTCGTGGTTTCCGGCCGCACCAGGAGGAGCTTGTGCCCCTCATGCGCTTCCACCTTGACGGTGGCGACGACATTCCCCACAACCCGGCCCAGAAGCATCAGCCTTTGCCTTTCCCGCCGGGCCCGCCGCCGTCCGGCACCGCCATTACGTCGTCAACGTGCCCGACAACTGCAAGGTCCACCGGCACGAACGGCTCGTCAAGCGCCATCGACGCCTCGCGCCCCGTGCAAACGTAGACAAGCTCGCCGGGCCCCGCCCCAACGGCGTCGGTGGCGACGGCCTGCGGACCCTCGGCCTTGCCGTTCTCGTCGACGGGCTCCACCACTAGGAGTTTGACGCCGTTTAATCCCTCGACCTTGCGGGTCGCGACGACTGTGCCGATTACCTTTGCCAGGTACACTTCTCTTCCTCAGCCCGTTTTCATACCAGAAACGCCTCGATCGCCGGGTCGGGGTTCGCCAGGATCGTCGTTTCGACGAGCCTGTTATGCTCGCGCGCTATGGCGGCGCCGGCCTCGACGGCGGCCTGCACGTCCGGCAGAGCGCCGCAGAAGACCACAAATGACTTCCCAGCCATCCCCACCGCCAGCCGCACGACTGCAAGGTCCACCGGTGCGGCCTTGCAGGCGGCGTCCGCGGCCAGAAGCGCGCTTGCAACCGCCCGGGTCTCAATGAGACCCACCGGAGCGAAAACCTGCGGCTTCGACCGCTCGTTGAGAACGCTCGGCAGCGCCTCGTGGGGGCGGGCCAGAAACAGGCTGTCCACGATGAGCTCGCCCGCCACACCACGGCCCGTCTCGATCGACTCCTCGACCGCGGCCACCTCCCCCTCGATAAGGACGATGTAGCGCCCAGGGCAGATGGGCCGCGCCTGGAGAACGGTAACAGGAGCGCGCTTGACCATCTCGTCGAGGGCCTTGACGCCGCGCGCTATCGAGCTCGTTTCCAAAAGGGCAATGCTTCTCATGCGGCCTCACACTATCCTGAAAGCCCCTACAAGCACGCAGCGGCGCCGCCTCACGAAATTCCTCGCCGACGTGACCCCCTCCCCGGTCGCAGAGGCGATCGTAAACGACGTGTGCCCCTCGCCCCCTGCGCCGATGCCCGCCACCGCCGGGCCGTTCTTGACGAAGACGGCAGAGTCCATCGCGCGCGCCATCGCCGAGAGGGCCTCGACGTTCGTCGAATGCATAACCGCGCTGTGGCGCCTCCCGCCATCAATCTTCTTCGCCAGGTCTATTGCCTCGTCGACGTTCGGAACCCTTATAAGCGGTATCGCCGGCATCAGCTGCTCCGTCCAGACGAACGGGTCGGCGGCATCAACCTCGGCGAAAAGTATGCGCGGCGTGGCGGTCCCCTCCATTCCCAAGGCGGTCAAGAGAACCGAGGCGTCCTTCCCGACGTACGTCCTGTCCGGGATACCCTCCTTCGAGGGGCTCCCCGGCTCGGCGAGCGCGACCTGTGCCAAACGCTGCCAGTCCTTGCGGGGCAGCTCGAAAGCGTTCGCCTCTAAGAGCGCCGCCTTGAGGTCGGCCGCCACGGGGTCAGTACATATGATTTCCTTCTCGTCCACGCAGACGATGTTATTGTCGAAGCCGGCGCCTTCCACGATTGCACGGGCCGCCTGCGCAACGTCGGCGGTCTCGTCGACGACGACGGGTGGATTTCCGGGCCCGGCCGCGATTACCTTCCTGCCGGCGGCGAAAGCCGCCTTGACGACCCCGGGGCCGCCGGTGACCACCAGCAGTGCGATCCCCTCGTGATGCATAAGCGCCTGTGCGGTCTCGATTGTGGATCTCGTGACCGTGGCGACCAGGTTTGCCGGGCCGCCGGCATCCACAATGGCGGCGTTTATGCCCCGGATGCAGTCGACGGTGACCCCGGCCGCACCGGGGTGGGGGTTGAAAACGACCCCATTTCCCGCGGCGATCATCGAAATAACGTTGTTGATTACGGTGGCGATGGGATTCGTCGAAGGCAGGATTGAGCCGATGACCCCCCAAGGGGCAAGTTCCTCAATGGTAAGGCCGTGGTCGCCGCTTATTGCCGAGGCATTGAGGTCCTCGACGCCGGGGGTCTTTTGCAATGCTAAACTATTCTTTGTTATTTTGTCTTTTACACGACCCATCCCCGTTTCTTCCACGGCCTGGCGGGCCCAGCGCTCGTTTTCGCGCGCCGCCGCGGCCCGCACCGCTGCAACCACTTTCCTACGCAGCTCGAGCGGCAGGCGGATGTATTCGTCGAAGGCTTTTCGTGCGGCGTTTACGGCCGCATCGATGGTATCAAGGGCTCCGGAGAGGCTTTCGGGCAGTTGCAGGAGGTAAGCCTCCCCGGAGCGTCGTGGGGTGGGTATCTCTGGTGTCGACCGGTTTCCCTCGAGCCGGTCGAGCACTTTTTCCACAATGGCCCGTACTGTCTGGCTGTCTACGGGCACGCAACACCTCCAGCACGAAAACGGGCGTTATTTCTGATAGGTAACGCGGTCGTTGACCTCAACCGTGTCCACGATGGCTACGATCGCCGCGTCAGTCGGGCGTTTGTCGGTAAGAACCGTCTGGCGCGCCGATGACCCCGTCACATAAAGGACCACCTCGCCGGCGCCTGCGCCTACTGCGTCAACGGCGACGACGTACCCCGAAGCCGGCTTGCCGTTGGGTTTGAGCGTCTCGACGACCAACATCTTGAAGTGCTTGAGCCGCTCATCCTTTGCGGAAGCCACGACCGTCCCTGTAACCTTTCCCAGGAGCACTGGCGAATCCTCCAAATACCTATTCCCTGCCGGCGGTGGTTTCCTGGGCTTCCTTCGTGCGGCCCAGCGGCAGCACCATATCGACGTTGATATGGGGCCTCGGGATGACGTGGACAGAGAGTAGATCCCCGAGCTTCTCCGCGCTGTGCTGCCCCGCTTCGACAGCGGCCTTGACTGCCGCCACATCGCCGCGGACGATGGCGGTGACATACCCGCCGCCGGTTTTCTCGTAGCCCACCAGCTCCACCCGCGCGGCCTTTACCATCGCGTCCGAGGCCTCAACCATCGCGGCAAAACCCTTGATCTCGATCATTCCAAGCGCTTCAGGCATACCGAATCCTCCTGCAATAAGGGGACAACAAGCCCCAGAAACCGGCTATTCCCGCCAGTCGGTCCGTCCGGGGATATTTTCAAGCGCCCTTGAAGCCGCCGCCGCACCCTCGACGACGTCGGCCTCCTCGCCTGCGAGGTACACGCGGCCGTACGCTCCGAACGTGCGGACCTCGACAATGTTTATTTCGGCGGCCTTCTCGGCCTCGTTGGCCGCCAGGGCCGCCCAGCCGGCCGGCTCCGTCTCTAAGATGTAAAGTGTCTGGCCGCCGAGGATCATCTGCCCGTGACGCGTCCTGTTGATAAGCTGCGTGTGGTAGTCGTCCACGTGGCGGATCACCTGCTGGGTCACCGTTCGCGGACTGTATCTCTGGTCTGCCGTAATGTCCAGTGAGTCGAGGATCGCCCGCCCCGCATGGCGGACGTCTCCCTGGCTTTTCCCGTGAATCTCCAGAAGCCCGAAGGCCCTTTCCACGATCATCATCCCCGGCATCACCCCCGTGGCCTTTATGGCTACATCGGTGAGGGCATTGATTTCCATCCCCGGGGCCACCTCGAGATAGAGCGCCGCCTCACCCGCAACCGGCAGGAACCCCTTGGCCACCGTGGCGATAAACGAGGCGAACTGCGGCTGCAGAGAGTCAAGGAACGCGTATGTCCTCAGTTCGACCATAGGTTCAGTCTGCCCAGAGGCCGCATATCCACGCCGGCAACACCCGTTATCTCCCAAGAGGTGAACCACCCGCCGTATAATATTATACACACAAAAAGCAGTTACAGCTGACCGAGTGGCCACGCCTCCACACTGAATATCGGATATTATACAATTCTGTGCCCAATAAAGGGGCACGCAATTTGCCATTATAGCAATGGTCGGGTATCGGCGAAGGATAAAATACAAAAAAAGATACTTTTTTTACCGTGCCCGGCGAGTTGCCTGCCAGTAGATATTGGAAGGCCGCGCATATGCAACAATTTGAAAGCGGTGGCGGTTTGCTGCTTTGCCTGTGATGGCTCTGCGGCCCTCCGGTGCAATAATAGTACAAAATGACGTCGCCGCGTGTATCAGCGTTGCCGGAGAGTCATTGACACAACATCGGCTGCCCCCGCGGGGCGTGAATCGAGGTCGATCACCCTGGAAATGCGTATGGGCAACGCGGTTTCAGTGCTTTGTTCGGCCAACTCCCGCCTTTTTTTGTGCTTTCTCATCGTACATCATATCGTCGGCGGCGGCGATGGTGGTGGTGACGTCACCGGCGGTGCTGCTTGCCCAGCCGACGGAGAGGTCCACGGCGGGGCCGTTTTCGAGTTCGATATCGGCCCTTTCGATAAGGATGTTTTTCCTTATTCGCTTGGAGACGGCCCGACACTCCCGAGCGGTGGCCTGCGGCAGGAGTATTATGAACTCATCCCCGCCCCACCTGGCGACGGTGTCGCTTTCGCGCACGCTTTTGAGGAGAAGCCCCGCCACCAGGATGAGGACTTCGTCGCCCTTCTGGTGGCCGAGGCGGTCGTTTACCTTCTTGAAATCGTCTATGTCAATCACTACTATGCCGATCGGATGGTGGTGACGGGAGGCGCGTTTGAGCTCCTTGTTGAGGATTTCCTCGAACATTCTCCTGTTTGCCAGACCCGTGAGGGAATCAGTCCTCGCGAGAACCGCCAGCTTGGCGTTGGCGGTTCTGAGCTCGTGGGTTTTCTCCCGTACGGCGACCTCGAGTCTCTCGGCCAGCGATGCGAGTTCCCGGCGCAGGAGTTGCTCGCGCGTCACGTCCTCGAGGACGATGAGTGTCCCGCCCGGGGTGAAGTCGGCGGAGACTATCGGCGAGAAACGGGCATGGTAGATGTTGTGTATCTTGCCGTCGTCGCGGTTTTCTATGGTCGTTTCGCCTTCCCACCCGCCCAGGTTCCGGACTGCCCGGATGCACAGGTCGCCGATCCGACCAAATACGGAGTCGGTTTCCAGGCGCCTGCCGACGGCCTCTTGAGTGCGGATGGCGAAAACCCCGCAGGCCCTTGGGTTTATGTACGTGACCGTGCGGGAGCTGTCGACGACGACGATGGCGTCCGCGATTGTCTCGAGGATGAGCCTGTGCTGCGCACCAATCGGCTCCGGGGGCTTTCCGGCAGGCCCGGATTCACCGGAAGCGGCCGCCGGGACCAGGGGCGGCGCTTTGGCCGGCTGCGAAGGGTCGTCCGGCGCCGGGAATATCTCGAAGGCGCAGTCGCCCTCACTCGGGCCGGGGATCATGGCGCTCGTCATACTCCTTGCCGTGATGCGGGAGACGGCCTGCTGTGAGAAGAGCCTCAGTGGGCATATTCTCGGGAGGCCTTCCCGGGCGAGGAGATCGCAGTGAGGCCGATAGATGCAGGCCTCGGCCGGGAAGGTGACGCCGATGTGTCCGTCGGGGGTTTCGGTGATTATCGCGGCTTCGGGGTCGCCCAGACCGGCGCTCTCACAGTTTGCCAGGTAGCAGTGCAGGGCTCGAACGGGGTCGGTTATCGGGCAGGCCCCGGTATTCTCCGCGAGGAAGCCCTCCAGGCAGGTCCGTGCCACGGCTCGCCAGGCGTCCTCCACGACTCCGATCGGGCCGCCGGGCAGCACTGCGGCAGCTTTGGCAAGGGCAACGAATAAATCCCCTATGACGCCGGAGAGACGCCCTGGTTTGATAAGGGAATGGGGGTTACCCCTCGGTGCCCCCATCGCCATCCTCCCTGTAAACTAAAGCCCCGTCTTGAGCAGGCCGATATCTCTCACTGGGGCTGTTCTCAAAAATGTGACCGGCTCATACTGGAATATAACCCGATTTGCAGGCGGTGGCAAGTCCGCCGTTGGGGGGAAAGGCTGAGAAAATGGATATCTCAACGGAAATAGTCGCCTTGGACACGAAGGCCGGGTTTGGCGTCGTGGACATTACCGATCGCGTGGAAAGGCTGGTGGACACGAGCCGCTTGGATTTCGGCTCGGTTGCGCTTTTCGTTGTGGGTTCGACGGCCGCGCTGACGACCGTTGAATACGAGCCGGGCCTCGTCGCCGATCTTGAGGCGCTTTTCGAGGCGATTGCGCCCGAGAGCGGGACGTATCGTCATGACGAGCGCTGGCATGACGGCAACGGCCACAGCCACGTGAGGGCCTCGCTTGTGGGGCCGTCGCTGGTGATACCGTTCCTCAACGGCCGGCTGACCCTGGGGCAGTGGCAGCAGGTGGTGCTTATTGATCTCGACGTGCCGAGCCGCCACAGGGAGATTATCTGCCAGATTATGGGCAAGAGAACGCGGGAATAGACAAAAGGGAAGTGCACGTTACAGTGCACTTCCCTTCAAGTCAGATTGAACCGCCCAGGAGAATCAGCAGCCTGAACCGGCCCGGAGAGTTCGCCGCCGGACGGTCCGACTGCCGGAATGAATAAGGTCTTCCTTCGCAGAGCGTCTCGCGCCGCGTCACACCGTATTCCAAGGAGGTTCTCCGGACACGTCCTCTTACAGAGACTCCTTGAGGGCTTTGCCGGCCTTGAAACCTACTGTCTTCGAAGCCTGGATTTGAATCACTTCCCCGGTCCGCGGATTTCTACCCGTGCGGGCCTTCCTGTTGCGGACGGTAAAAGTACCGAAACCCACCAGCCGCACGTCCTCTCCATTTTGGAGCGAGCCACCGATTGCCGCGAGCGTTGCGTTGACGGCCGCCTCGGCCTCGGTCTTCGACATACCGATCTTCCCGGCTACACTTTCAACCAGATCTCCCTTTGTCACCAAAATCACCCCCTCTCAATTCCAAGCGAAATGGGCTATTCCTCCGTGACGAGGAACAAGAAAAGCGTCTGAATATATAAGTACACCGCAAAATCTGTCAAGGAAATTTGCCGCCAAAGCCGAAAAAATGCGGGGTTAGCGCCACCCGGAGGTGTCGCCGGACACCTGTGCAAGTCGCTTTCAAAGCCCAGCCCGGGAACGTGAGCGGGGCCCCGCCGGGCGTCTGCCGGTGCCTGAAACACCACTTCTACCTTGTGCAGTCGGACCGGCTCACTTACGATTGTTACCCTGTGCAGCGTACCGGCCGCGCCGATGCTGACTGGTGTGCACTTATCTTCAAGAAGTGTGCCGCCTGGGCCGCAGGACCTGGCCCCTCCAGGCCGGCCGGCGCACCGCCCGGCACCGTCCGAAAGACCCTAAGTGCGTGAGACCAGTGGAAGTCATCTACTACATATTTCACGGGCTCTGTCACCAGATACCATCGAGGGAACTGGCCGCCGGCGGTTTCAGGATGCCGATGTGCGCCAGGTGCGCGGGTATGTACACGGGTTTCCTCGTGGCGCTGGCGGCGTTTCTCGTGGTGGGGCGAAGACACCGGGGCGCGCCGAGGGGCGCGTTTGTGGGCCTTTCCTGTGCGGCGTTTGCGGTGTTTCTCGGGGA
>JAGHCE010000209.1 GCA_021160625.1 Planctomycetota bacterium
ACTCCACCCTCAGCACCGGCGAGAACACGCTGTCCACCGGTATCACGCCGATGACGTTTTCGCGCGGAGTGTTCTCCTCGGCGGTCACGTACCCGCGGCCGCGCTTCACCGTCATCTCCACGTTGAACTTGGTGTTCTCGCTCAACGTCGCGATCACGTGGTCCTTGTTTACGACCTCCACGGTGCCGTCCGTGGTGATGTCGGCGCCCGTCACAACGCCCTTCTTGGAAGCCTCGATGTGGATGGTCTTGGGCTGGTCCGTTTCCGCGCGGACTATGAGCCTTTTGATATTCAGGATTATGTCCGTGACATCCTCGACCACGCCCGGAATCGTGCTGAACTCGTGCAGCACGTTCTCAATCCTGACGTCGACCACTGCGCTGCCTTCGAGGCTTGACAGGAGCACGCGCCTGAGGCTGTTGCCCACGGTGGTCCCATAGCCGCGCTCGAAAGGCTCCGCGATGAACTTCCCATACCGATCGGTCAGGGTCTGGTCGTCCCACTCGATCCGCCCCGGCAGTTCCAATCCTCGCCACCTTACGCGCATCCTCTAAAACCTCCACAAAGGTTCAAGGGCGTCTCCCGAGCTTGGCCCGGCAGGCCCGCTACCTGCCGTAGAACTCCACTATCATCTGCTCCTGGATCGCTTCAGGAATATCATCGCGCGCGGGCTCGCGGCGGGGGGTCACCTTGCCCTTTTCCGTCTCCACCTCGAGCCAATCCGGAACAGACCTGGCCTTGCCGACCTCGCCCGCGTTGCCCCTGGCCACTGCAAGACCCTTGTCACTCGCTACGGTGACCTCGTCGCCGGGGGAAACAAGATACCCCACCTTGTCCACTCGCTTGCCGTTGACCCGGACATGCTTGTGGCCGACGAGCATCCGCGCCTGCCTTCTGCTGGCCGCAAGGCAGGAGCGGTAAAGCACGTTGTCGAGCCTGTGCTCCAGGATCAAGAGAAGCGCCACGCCGGTATTGGCCTTTGCCCGGGCGGCTCTTACGTAATATCCGCGGAAAGTCCGCTCCAGGATACCGTACATCCGGCGCACCTTCTGCTTTTCCCTGAGCTGCAGGCCGTACTCCGAAGGCTTGCCCCTTCTCCAGTGCCGCTCACCCGGAGGGTAATTGCGCTTCGAAAGGGCACACTTGGCCGTCTCGCACCGCATACCCTTGAGGAAAAGCTTCACGCCTTCCCTTCGGCACAGTCTGCATTTCCCACCGCTGATTGTCGCCATCTGTACTCTTCTCCAAAAACTCTCTTAAATCTTTTAGATTCTGCGTTTCTTGCGAGGCCGGCACCCGTTATGCGGCAGCGGCGTAACGTCCTGGATGGTGCGAATCTTTATCCCGGCGGCCTGGAGAGCCGTAATTGCCGATTCCCTGCCGCTGCCGGGACCCTTGACCCGGACCTCCAGCTCCTTGATGCCGAACTTGAGCGCCTTGTCCGCTATCGTCTCGCCGGCACGCTGCGAAGCGAACGGCGTGCTCTTCCGGCTGCCTTTGTAACCGCTCGTGCCCGACGACGCCCAGCAGAGTGTCTCACCGTTCATATCCGTTACGGTGATGATCGTGTTGTTGAACGACGCCTTTATGTGGGCGATGCCGCGAGCGACACTGCGCCTGATGCGCTTTTTCTTTTCCCTGGTTCTTTTCGCCACGGACTTCTCCCTCTCGGTTCAGGGCCGTCTTAGGTCTTGCCGACCCGCTTTTTGCCTTTGACCGTCTTCTTCCTGCCCTTGCGCGTGCGCGCGTTGGTCCGCGTGCGCTGCCCCCTTACCGGCAGACCCCGCCGGTGACGAAGCCCCCGGTAGCAGCCAATGGAGGTAAGCCGCTGGATATTCTGGCTCTCGGCGCGGCGCAGCTGCCCCTCGATCATATACTGTCGGTCGATAATCCCGGCGATGCGGGATATCTCGTCTTCACTCAGGCTGTCGGCCTTGATGTGCTCGTCGATACCCGCCTCGGCCAGGACCTTCTTCGAGGTCGTCCGGCCAATGCCCTGAATGTACGTCAACGACACCCATATGTGCTTGTTGCCCGGAATGTCTACGCCTGCTAACCTCGGCATCTACAGCCTCCTTGTCAGCCCTGGCGCTGCTTGTGGCGGGGGTTTTTGCAAATGACCCGCACCACGCCCTTGCGCCTTATGATCTTGCAATTCTCGCACATTCGCTTTACTGACGCTCTTACCTTCATACGGCCCGCCTCTCTTCCTACGACCTGTATACTATGCGGCCACGGGTCAGGTCGTAGGGCGAAATCTCCAACGTAACCTTGTCGCCCGGCAGTATCCGGATGAAGTTCATCCGCATCTTGCCCGAAACGTGCGCCAAAACGATATGCCCGTTTTCCAGCTCCACCCGGAACGTGGCGTTGGGAAGCGCTTCCTTTACGATCGCTTCCACCCTTATCGGCTCTTCCTTCGCCATAAACTCCCCGGCTCCTCACACAGTCGTGATCACGGGGCCGTCATCGGTAATCGCCACCGTGTTTTCCCAGTGTGCCGACGGCCGAGCGTCCTTGGTCACCACCGTCCAGCCGTTGGCGAGCGTGCGAACCTCCCAAGTGCCGGCGTTGACCATCGGCTCTATCGCCAGAACACAACCCTCCGGCAACAGAGTCGTCGCCTGCCGCACCGTGCCGTCGACGAAGTTGGGCACCTGCGGGTCCTCGTGCATCTCTTTGCCGATCCCGTGCCCGACATACTGCCGCACCACCGAAAAACCCCGCGACTCCACGTAGTCCTGCACAATCCGCGATAGGTCCACCAACCTCATTCCCGGGTGAAGCGCCTCTGCCCCAGCCGAGAATGCTCCCCGCGCCGCATCGATAAGCGCCTGCTTCTTGGAGGATATCTCTCCCACCGGAAAAGTCCTGGCGGCATCGGCGCACCAGCCTTCGTATTCCACTCCGATGTCCACGCTTACTATGTCGCCTGCGTTTAC
>JAGHCE010000055.1 GCA_021160625.1 Planctomycetota bacterium
GCCTACGAGATCGAGGTGACATTGACCGACCCCGACGGCGGCGGCGCGACCCGGACCGTCAGCGTCTCCACGCGGCCGGTACCGCTTCTGCCTGAAAAGGGCAACGAGATTCACGTTCGCGGCGGTGACGACGCGCTCAAGGTCGCCCTCCGGGCCGCCAGGGCCGGCGACATATTCCTCGTGCATGCCGGTAAGTACGACGCACCGGTGATGATAGAAGCGTCCGGCACGCCGGAAAAGCCCATCGTCGTCCGTAACGCGGGCGACGGCGAGGCGGTCATCCGCGGCCTTGTTGAAAAAAAGAACCCCAAGCGCTGGCACTGGGACGACGATCGTGGGGACGCGACCGACGGCATCACCATCCGCGGCTCCCACGTCCACCTCGACGGCTTGAGGGTCCGGCACTGCCTGATCGGCATTTATTGCGGCACGCGCCGCGCGCCGAACTTCCCCACTGGCGTCGCCGTCACGCACTGCAAAGTTTCGGACGTCTTCTGCGGGCTCTACGGCAGGGCCGGCGAGAGCTACTTCGCCGACAATACCCTCAAGGGCGATTTCCACGGTGGAAACGAGGGCGAGGGCATCGAGGTAAACGGTTGCGCAAACGTCCTCTGCTACAACCAGATTACCCACTTCGCCGACGCCATCTCCGTCTACAAGGGTTCAAGCGATTGCGACGTCTACAACAATAACATCATCCATCACGGTGACGATGCGCTGGAGCTCGACTACGGCGGGCCGAACACGCGCGTTTTCGACAACCGCTTTTCCTATACCGGCGCCAACGGCATTAGCGTCCAGCCCTACATCGGCGGCCCTGCATACCTTGTCAGGAACCTGGTCTTCAACGCGGACGAAAACTGCATCAAGGACCGCTACGAGGCGTCGGGCGTTGTGATGATAAACAACACCTTCGTTTCGCGCGGGGCCACCCGGATCTGCTACCATACCTGCGCGCGGAATAACCTCTTCCTGACCTTGCAGCCCGGCGGCCCGGCCCTTGCCTACCACGCCAAGGACCTTGCCTGGAAGAGCCTTGACCTTGACTACAACGGCTACGGCGGCGGACTCTTTGCAAAAACCCACGTGTACACGATCGAGGATATCAGGCGACAGCTCGGCGCAGGTGAGAAAAACGGCTGGGCGCAATACAGGAAACCCGTTCCTCTTGCCGATTTCCAGCAGCTCACCAAGAGCGTAAACCTGCCCCAGGAAACCCACGGCATCACGCTTGCCACCGACGAAACCCTTCGCGCCCCTCTTCCCACCCGCGACGAGATTCAAGCCATCGGCAGCAGATGGGTCGGCTTTCCTCACCCGGACCTGCGCCTCAAAGAGGGCTCACCCGCCATCGACGCCGGCGTGGTTGTTCCCAACATCACGGAGATCTTCGAGGGCAAGGCGCCGGACCTCGGCGCACTGGAATCCGGCGCGCCGCTGCCGCACTGGGGCCCTCGAGAAGAAGGATCAAGGAGCGCGAAATGACGCATGGCAGCACGGTTGTATTAGGTCTGGCGGCGGTCCTGGCTCTCTTCGAGGTGGGCGCCGGTGGGGAGGAGGGGATAGGGCAAATGTCACAAACGTGGCCGGCGTTGGGGATTTCCAGGACGTTTTCGCAGCCCCCGGCGCTTGACGGGAGCCTTGCCGGCTGGGGTGAAGCGCCGTGTGTTTCGCTTGTGGCACTTGACGGCACGCTCCCGCAGGAAGCCGAAACCGAGGTGCGGGTCGGCTACGATCGCCGGAACCTATACGTTCATTTCACTTGCATCGAGCCGGCTGTCGACAATCTCGTGGCGAAGGCCGGGGCGCGCGACGACGACCTCTTGGGGGACGACCTGGTTGAGGTATTTATCGCTCCGGAGGGCGTGAAGGGCTTTGAAAAAATACCGGCCAGCACCGGTAGGGGCCACAAGACATTTCTCGCCCCGGTTTGCGGGGAACGCCGATACTGGCATCTGTCGCTCAATTGCCGTGGTGTGCGCGGCGACGCTGAAAACGAGCTGCGGGTGAACCCCGCCAACCGCACGTTCGACACGTGGTTCGGCCAGGCCTGGGACCCGGAGTGGACGGCAAAGACGAAGGTGGGGAAGGACCGCTGGATTGCGGTAATGGCGATACCCTTTGAAGCCCTCGGCCGCGGCGCACCAGGAAGCCCCGAGGGCTGGCGGGCCAATTTCTGCCGGATTCGCCGTACGCGGGGCCCGGCGCAGTATTCTGCCTGGTCCCCCGGCGGAGACGGTTTTCACGACACGTCCTGCTACGGGGACCTGGTGTTTGCCGGGCCCTCTTCAAAGAGCGCCCGGCAGCATCGCCAAGACGCCGAGAGGCTTACGCGCCTTGCCGCCTTTGTCCGGGTTGAGCGTATCGCCTTGGCCTCGTACGAGCGCGACGAGGAATTTCCGCCGGTGAAATCCTTCGAGGCGCTGGCCCAAGCAGCACGCAGCTTCCTGGACGAGCTCGGCGAAGGGGACTTTACGGACGGGGCACAGTGCTTGCTGGCCGCGGCTACCCGGAACACCGCAAAGCTGGCTGAGGTCATTCGCAAGTATCCCGCGTCCGAGTGGGCCGACGACGCGGCCGCAAACCTAGGTAAGAACGCTCCCGCAAACCTCATCGACGAACTGGGCCAAAGGCTGTCGAGCCCGGACGCCCTCGTGCGGGCAAATGCCGTAAGGGCGCTTATGCAGTTTGCCTTGGCCGGCCACACCGACCGTGCCAAGTACGTGGAAGAGGTTGTGGAACTCATCGCGGATCCGGACCCGTTTGTCCGGATCGAAGCGGCCTATATGGTAAATACGGTCTTTTCCTCGGGGCGGTTTATGTTTCACGGCCGCGACGAGGAAAAATACTACGGCCGCCCGGAATCAGAGTGGCGAAAGCACACCCGAATGCGGACAGGAACGGAAACGCGGGCCGTCGGGATGCTCATTGCAAACGTAAACAACTCCAATATCGGCGTGCGGACCGCGTCCATCTGGGGTCTCAGGAATATGGCCGACGAGTCGGCGCTTGCATCCTTGCGGGCGTTGTTTCGCGACCAGGGGCAGTCGGGCTTTGTTCGCTCGAAGTGCATCGAGGCGATGGGGGTTATCATCCAGGCGGTCCGCCGTGAGAAAGGCGATAGCGCACTCGATGCTCGCCTCGAGCGTGAATACGGCCCCACCTTCGCCAAGGTGTGGCAGGACGTGGACGCAGACGCCGCGGGTTACGGTATGACGTACTTCCCGTTTTTTCGGGAGAAATACGTGCCAGACCTTTTGCAGGCGGCCGTGAAGGCACGCGACGGCTACACGCGCTACCGGGCGCTGCGCAAGCTTGTTTCGTTCACGAAGCGAGGGGCCCTGACTCGGAAGGATGCGGCAGCGGTGGCGCCGGTCGTCAATGCGGTCCTGCGCGAGGATAGTTATGCACTGGCGCGAAGATTCGCCGCATTGCTTGCCGGATCCCTGGACCTGGAGGATGCGAGCGAGGCCCTAAGCGCCGCCGCAAGCTCCGACACGGATGCCTCGGTGCGCAAGGCCGCCAGAGACGCACTCTCTGCCTTAGGCGAGGCCGAAAAACAGTAAGCACACCCCGCAACTTGCGGCTGTGGTCCCGATACAGGCGTGCAGGGGATAGGGATTTTTCGGCTTTTTTGGCAAGAGGTATGTGAAGACGGGGACGATTCGTTGCGGAGTCTGGCGGAGCACATTGTGCAGAGGGTGCTCGAAGAGGAAATGACGGCCTTGCCGGGCGTCCGGAACTACCAGGTCACCGGCCATCGACGCCGCTGTGGTTGCACCCGGCTATAGGCCTGCCTGCTTGTGTTTTCTGGCCAGGGCGAGATGGTCCCGGACATTGCGGTTTGTGCGGTCGCCGGCCAGTGACGCCTCGAAACGCTTTACGGCCTCGTTCCACATTTCGAGACCCTGGTAGCCGAGCCCCTTGATGAACTCGTCGTGGGCAATCCCCTGGAACTTGCGCTCCGCGCCCCTGGTGAGGCGCCGCAGGTGGGCCTTCGCCGCGCGCGTCCGGCCGACCTTCTCGAGGCAGAGCGCCTTGTAGTAACCCTCCTCGCAGATTCCGCCGTCCCATCCATGATGCTCTTCGTCGGCCCCTTGCCGCCAGCACCCAAGCGCCTCTTTCTCTTCATCGAGGGCCTGGTAAACAATGCCCGAAAGGTACAGCGCCGGCGCGTGCCTCGGGAACGCGGACTTACCCACCTTGAGGTTGGCCGGGAACTTCATCGCACTCGCAAGCGCCTCCAGCGCCTTCTCGTACTGCCGCTTCTTCAGCAGTGCCCTGCCCTTTTCGAGATACGAGCGCAGGTAAATATGGTAGAGCACGCGATCGTTTTCCCAGTGGTCGTAATTCCTCGACATCAGGCAATCGATGGCATCATCCCAGCGCCCGGCAAAGTAGTAGCTTTGCGCCAGCAGCTTGTGCACCTTCTGGCTGTCTGGCAGCTCCCCGGCGCCACGCTCGAGCAGGTGTACCCTGGCCTTGAGAGCCCCGCTCTTGCCGTAGACGGTGTCCGCCTCGGCGTAAAGCTCCTCGTCGGTCGGCGCGGCCTCTATGGCCCGCAAGTAGTACTTCGCGGACAGGGAGTGGTTCCCCGAGACGGCCTGGTGACAAAGGGCTATGTTGCGCAGGAGCACCGGGTAATCCCCCAGTCCCTTGAGGGCCTTCTTCCAATGCGCCAACGCTTCATCATACCTAAAGCGCCAGGCAAGGTACGTCCCGACCAGGTAATGCGCGAGCGCGTCGCTCGCGTCGGCCTCGAGCGCCGCCTGAAGCGCGAGCACGTCCTCCCGCCGAAAGGCAAACACATTGTCGGGCCGGCTGCCGGCGGCCTTCCGGAAAAAGGCAAGGCCCTCGGCCTCCCTGGAAAGCCTGCAATCCACGTAGCCGAGATGGTAGTAGACAAGCGCCCCGCAGCCGTCTTCGCCGGCGCCTTTCCGGAAGTCTTCGAGGACCGCCGCGGCCTCCTCGAAAAGTCCAGCGTCCTCGTAATATGCCGCCAGCTCGATGAAACTCTCCTCGGCGCCGCGCATAATCTTGTCCCTCGGCGACTCCCCGCCGGCAAGCATCAGCTCATTTAAGCCCAGGAAACCGAGCGGGTCCATCTCCACCGCCCGGCGGGCCTGCCTGAGTGCGCGTTTTGTCTTGCCTGCGCGGCGAAGCGCGGCCGCATACAGGGCCACCGTATGGGGGGAGGCCCCCCGTGAACGCGCCGCCGCAGCCAAGTGCCCGGCCGCACCGGCAGCGTCTCCGGCGGCCAGGAGCGCCTTGCCGGCAACGATGTTGCCCAGCGCAGCGGAGCCTTGCTTCCCGATGAGCGTCCCGGCAATCTCCAGCGCCTCCTTCGTGCGCCCAGCAAAGCGCGCCATCTCGGCCAAGAAAACCTGCGCCTGCCGCCAGTGTTCGCTGCGTGGGGGAATCGTGCGCAGGTGCTTTCGGGCCTCGCGGTATTTCCCGATGATAAACAGGGTGCTGCCTTTCCAGTAGTGTGCGGACCCAAGGCGTCGGTTTTTCTCAAGCGCCCGGCCGGAGAGTTCCAGGGCTCTGCCGAAGTCCCCCTGCGTAACGGCCTGTGCCGCCGCGGCGACGTATGATTTCGCGCTGCCGGTCATCTTCGGCCGCATTTTGCCCGTCAGGCTCTTGAGGTCGATATTCCTTATCTTCTTCCAGTAAACAGTCGAATACCGAAGGACGGTCTCACCGCCGCTTTTCACCTCGACGGCAAGCTCTTTCGCGCCTTCGGGCAGTTCCACCTTCCACCGCCTCGGCACGCCGACCCGGAAACGAATCCCCTCCTGGGACACAAGTTCCTTTCCGTCCGAGGTGATCCTCACATCCGCGTTTGGGTGCCGCTCGACCGTCACGATCCCCACATCGAGCCTCGGCGGCCACGGCGTCTCCCGCAGCGGATTCGAGAAGTGCAGCGCCGCCGACCGGTTGGCGTACACAAAGTACCCCAGCGACCCCAGCGGGTACCAGACCTCGTCCCAGGCCTTCGCGGCCAGCGGGTCGAAAAAGTCGTACATAGCCTGCGTGTATGAGAGCCCGCACTGGAGCTCGATGTAGGGGCCGTCGGTGTCGGTCAGGCTCTTTTCCCACATCTTCGCGTGGTCGGCCGTCCCCCAGGTGAAGAACTTCTTGCCCGGCATCTTTCGGTTGTCGGCGATGTGCACGGCACCGAAAAGCCGCTCATGATCGTAGTACCCGAAATAGTCCTGCCCCACGCCCAGCGTGAAAAAGTCCACCGCCCGCTGCTGCTCTTTGTACCACGACTGGTCCACGCCACGATAAACCGGAAAGGGCTTCTGCCCGCCCCACGTCCACGCCGACTTGGCCGGAGAGATGAATTGAAAGCCGTCCGTGGTATGTATCGCGCAGTTTTCCCAGTACATATACCGGTGGGGATAAGCGGCCGGGTTGGAGAGGACCGTCTCAAGCGAAAAGCCCGTCCGCCCCGGGTGCACGGTGATCTTGACGGTCCATCTCATCCGCGTTATGCGGTCCACGTCCCCGACGACGGCCGTCACGGAGCCGTCCGCGTTTCGGCTGGTCGTAAAGTCCACCGGGGAAACCGTCGACACCGAGTGCCCCTTAGGAAAATTCCACTCGATGCCGCTTGCCCACCACGCGCCGCGCAGCGCCACCAGGCCGACTTTGACCACCTGGTTGTTGTAGAACATCTCCTTGCCGGAGACCTTGTCGTAGGCGCTCCAGAGGTGCCCGCCGAGCCCGGGAAGGACGGTTACCCGTATGTAGTCGTTCTCAAGCGTTATCTGGTCATATTTCACCATCTTGCGCTTGTGAAGCAGCCTGTCCTGCATCGTATAGGGGTAAAGGCTGCCCTTCCAGCCTGGTTGCACGAGAAAGGCCGGATATCGGCCGGGTTTGTCCCAAGTGTAGGTCTCGATGGAGACTTTCCCGACAGTGACTGTAGCGGCTGTATTTTTCATAAACGTCGTCCCTTTTCGCCCTGTTTCCTGTTCGTTTAAAAAAGCCCGCCGACAGGCAGGCCGAAACACTCCACGGCAACATGCCAATGCTACAAAGCCGAGGTGCGGTGTCTACCCCCTGAAATGCCTTTTTTTCGTTATTCTTTCGAAATTTTTTCGCCCGCAATGCCGGCTGGGCAGTTTGGCAATGCCCGATTTCTGTGATATATTTGCAAGGGGCGTATCGGCGGCCCGACGGGCGTGCCCGCAATGTTCGGTGAAGATTCTAAGGAGACAACCTATGCAGGCGAAAACCCCTCTCAGGTTGGGATTGTTGGCAGTCATCGTCATAGCAGCCGTATCAGTGGCCGGTTGCGGTTCGGCAAACCAGGCCGCCGGCTTGCAGTCAACCCATCCGCTCGTCCGCAGCGCTGCCGTTGAACGACTCGGCACGGTCGGTGATATGTCCGCCTATGACGACCTCGTTGTCGTACTGCGCCAGGACCCGGATCGCCTCGTCCGCAGCCAGGCGGCCTTCGCGCTCGGACAGATGGGCCGACGTTACTACTCCATCGGTTTTTATCCTCTCGTGGACGCCCTCGAAAACGACGCCTCGGTCTTCGTAAGATCCGCCTCGGCGCTTTCGCTCGCCAACACGAGGGACAGCCGCTCGGTGGAGCCGCTGGTGGCCGCCCTGCGCGACACCGACCGCGGCGAGATGGCCGTGCGCTACGGCGACAAGGTGATCGTCTACAAGGCCTGCGTGTCGGACGCCGCCAGGACATCGCTCAGGCAGATCGTGCAAATGAATTTCACTTCCACCGCCCAAACCGCCGACGCACAGCGCGACGAAGTCGCCGGAATGTGGGAAGCCTGGTATACTCCCAGGCAAAACCTTCTGCCGAGGGACACCGCCCTGGCAAAGAGGTAAGGCGGCGCCCAAACCACCACCGGCGGCTGTGCGCCGCAAGCCCGTTTGCAGCCGGCCGGCCACAGTGGAATGGGATTTTTAAGGCCGGGCCTATACAAGTGCCATCAGGCGGTCGAAACGTGCCCGCAGCTCCACGAGGTACGCCGCAACGTCGGTCCCCAGGCTGCCGGCCGTCTCAAAGACGAACTGCCCCGAGTAATCCATCCGCCTCACCGCCGCCATAAACGCCGGCCAGTCGATAACCCCCTCAAAGGGAAACCAGTGCCGCTCGTCCACACCGTCGTTGTCGCTTATGTGGAAGGTCGCAATCCTCTCCCCAAGCACCTCCACTGCCTTGGCCGGATCCTCGCGCAGGTTGATGTGATTGACGTCAAGACAGAAACCAATCTGCTCCACGGGAAGCCTCTCGACAATGGCAAGCGCCTCCGCTGTCGTGTTGCCGATGCAGCTCCTGGGAAGAAGCTCCAGCGCAAGGCGCACGCCCGCCTTCCCGGCCGCCGGGCAAAGCTCACGGAGACTCTCCTTGAGCGTTTCGATCCGCTTCGGCCGCTCGCCGTCGGATACCGGTTCGCTTGACCCGTGAATGACCGCGATCCGCGCTCCCAGCACCGGCGCAATCGACACGGCGTAAATCATATCGTCAAGCGTCGATCTCCGGACGCCCTCATCGAGCGATGATATGTCGTAATCGCAATCGAAACCAAGATGCACCGACCGGCACTCGACGCCCGCTTCACCTGTGACCACCGCGGCCTCTTCCACTGCATGCCGGTCGTGATACGCAATCACGCCCTCGACAAACGGTATCTCCACGCGCGGGATCGCCGCCCGTGCAACCAGCGCCATCGTTTCGGCCGTCACCCGGTACCCGCTCTTCATCGCCGTTGCGCATATTATCTCGCCCATATTCGCACTCCCTTTCGACCGAGTCCGTCACCGTTGCACAGACACGATTATAGGTACAGGTGCCCCGTCGTGAAGGCCCTATTCCACGTGTGGCAAGCCGCCCCCAATGAGTAGGGCGGACATTCTTGTCTGCCTGCATTTATTCCGCGTGCGCTAAAGCGCACCCTACACAAGACACAAGCGGGCGCGGCAAGCAGCGCCCCTACGGGGAGTACCTCCACAACTGCAAAAACCGGAAAGGGCGGTTCAGGATTCTCGGGAAAATCACTTGATATGCCGGTTTGTGACGCTATAGTGCGTTTTTTCGGAGGTGGGTTCGCGGCTCTGTCGGTTCCTGGAAAAAGGGGAAATCTATGCGCAAAGCGAGTCTGTTGCTGGTGGGGGTGATTGCAATCC
>JAGHCE010000161.1 GCA_021160625.1 Planctomycetota bacterium
GCAAGGCATACCTCTCCCCTACATCATTTACTACATCGTGTTTCTCTGTGTCTCCGTGACTCTGTGGTGAAATGATACGCGTGCGGCAAGCCGCACCATATGCTGGGGCACGGTGCGCGGCTTTTTCGTTGAAAAAAGGCGCCTTCGGCATAGGATTATCCGTTTCGCGGCAGGCTGCCACGCCGCCGCAAGTGCCCCTGTTTGAGAGATTTCCCCTGTGGGCAAACAGCATTCGTACAACCCCTCGGCGATTGAGCCGAAATGGCAGCGGTACTGGGAGGAGTCCGGGCTCTTCGCGGCCGATACGGAGTCCGAAAAGCCCAAGTACTACTGCCTGACGATGTTCCCCTACCCCTCCGGCACCCTTCACGTCGGCCACGGGCGCAATTATATCATCGGCGACGTAGTCGCGCGCTTTATGATGAAAAGGGGCTACAACGTCCTCACGCCTATGGGCTGGGACGCCTTCGGCCTTCCGGCCGAGAACGCCGCCATAAAACAGAATGTCAATCCCGCCACCTGGACCTACAAGAACATAGAGGCAATGAAGCAGCAGTTCGCCGTCTGGGGCGTCGGCTACGACTGGAGCCGCGAGATCGCCACCTGTCACCCCGGCTACTACAAGTGGACGCAGTGGATATTCCTCAAACTTCACGAGAGAGGTCTGGCCTATCGCAGGCAGGCCCCCGTCAACTGGTGCCCCTCATGCCAGACCGCCCTTGCCAACGAGGAGGTGGTTGCCGGCTGCTGCGAGCGTTGCGGCACCGAGGTGGAGCAGAAGAACCTGCCGCAGTGGTTTTTCAGGATAACCGAGTACGCCCAATGACTCCTTGACGACCTGTCGCTTTTGGGCAAGTGGCCCGATGCCGTCCGGCAGATGCAGGCCAACTGGATAGGCCGGAGCGAAGGCGCACGGGTGGACTTCCGGGTAGCCGAGACGGGAGAACCCCTGCCCTGCTTCACGACGAGGCCGGACACGCTGTGGGGCGTTACGTTTATGTCGATGGCACCGGAGCACCCGCTGGTTGCCAAGTTGGTCAGGGGTACGCCCGAAGAGGAGGCGGTTCTGGCCTTCGTCGAAAAATGCCGCAAGGTCAAAGGCCTGCAGCAGGCGGCGGCGGACTTCGAGAAGGAGGGGGTCTTTACCGGACGCCACGTCATAAACCCGGTAAACGGCGAAAAGGTCGAGCTGTGGGTGGCCAACTACGCCCTTATGGAATACGGGACCGGCGCCGTGATGGCCGTACCGGCCCACGACCAGCGCGATTTCGAGTTTGCGAAGAAATACGATCTCCCCATCCGCGTTGTGATAAGGCCGGAGGATTCGCACCTGGCCGCCGACGAGATGACCGAGGCCTTCGTGGACAAAGGCGTTATGGTAAACTCCGGGCCCTTCGACGGCGTGGCTAACGTCGAGGGGATAGGCCGCGTCACGCAGTACCTCCAGGACGAGGGGATGGGAGAGGGGACGGTTTCCTACCGCATCCGGGACTGGCTGATAAGCCGCCAGCGCTTCTGGGGCGCGCCGATACCGGTGGTTCACTGCCCGGTCTGCGGCGAGGTGGCCGTGCCACAAGACCAGCTGCCCGTGCTGCTGCCGGACGCCGAAAATGTGAACTTCAAGCCGACGGGCACAAGCCCCCTTGCAGACGTGGAGGAGTTCGTAAACACGACCTGCCCCGAGTGTGGCGGCCCTGCGCGGCGCGATACCGATACCATCGCCCAGTGGCTCTGCTCGTGCTGGTACTTCCTGCGATATATCTCGCCGAGGGACGACGAGAAGCCCTTCGACAAGACGCTCGTCAACCGGTGGCTGCCCGTCGACCAGTACATCGGCGGCGTCGAGCACGCGGTGCTGCACCTCTTGTACAGCCGCTTCATCGTGAAGGTGCTCTATGACGCCGGCTACGTGGGCTTCAAAGAGCCCTTCGATGCGCTCTTCACCCAGGGGATGATCTGCAAGCGGACGCCGTCGGGAAACCTTGAGAAAATGTCAAAGTCCAAGGGCAACGTCGTCGCTCCCGACGAGATAATAGCGAAGTACGGCGCCGATACGCAGCGGCTCTACACGCTTTTCATCGGCCCGCCGGAAAAAGACGCCGAATGGAACGACCGCGGCATAATCGGCGCGTACCGCTTTCTCCAGAGGTTCTGGGACATCGTCCAGGATAACTTGGATTCGGTAAGGGGCACGCCTGCGTACTGCGGAAACGGCTCCGACCTCGAAGGCGCCGACCGCCTCGTCAACCGGGAGACCCACCGCGTCATCGGGAGAGTCACGCACGATATCGAGGACTCGTGGCACTTTAACACTGCGGTCGCGGCGCTTATGGAGTTTACCAACATCCTCAAGACCGAGGAGCGAAACATCTCCCCTGCCGTAATGCGGTTTGCCCTGGAATCGGCCGCCGAGCTCCTGTGCCTGTTTGTGCCGCACATCGCCGAGGAGGTCTGGGAGCTTCTCGGGCATAAGAGATCGATCTTTGGGAAACCCTGGCCCGGCTGGGACGCCGAGGTCGCCCAGGCCGACGAGATTGAAATCCCCGTGCAGGTAAACGGCAGGCTCCGGGCCAAGGTTGTCCTGCCCTCCGAAGCCGACGAGACAATAGTACAGGAAGCGGCGCTGGCCGACGAGAGGGTGAAAAAATACACCGACGGGAACGAAGTCAGAAAGGTCATTGTCATCCCCGGCAGGCTGGTTAACATAGTTGTGGAAC
>JAGHCE010000266.1 GCA_021160625.1 Planctomycetota bacterium
AAAGTATACTGTCCCCTTTTTATAGCATCTGACCTTCCGCGGGCGAGGCATTGCCCCTGCGAGCGATGCGTGTGCTACGGGTAGTGCGCGTGTCGCGGCGGCGGGACCTTCGGAGGCTGCGGTTGGAACGACGTGGAGAGAAATTATGCTTGCAAGACGGCGGCGCGCGGCGTATCTTCTTTCGGCGGCGGCACTTCTGGAGCGCCGGCACTGGAAAAGGCCGTTTCGTGGGATTATTGCGGTCGTGAGGGAGGATCGGGATGAGGAGCGTTGTAACGGGAGGGGCGGGCTTTATCGGGTCGCACCTGTGTGATTATCTTCTGGCCAAGGGTCACAGCGTAGTCTGCGTGGACAATCTTCTCACGGGCAACCCGGACAACATCGCCCATCTTTTCGGCAACGAACGATTTCTGTTCATAAAGCACGACGTCACCGAGTTCATCCACATCCCCGGCCCGGTGGACTACATCCTGCATTTCGCCTCGCCGGCAAGCCCCAGGGACTACCTGGAGTTTCCGATACAGACGCTCAAGGTCGGGTCGCTCGGAACGCACAAGGCGCTTGGCCTGGCGCTTGCCAAGGATGCGACCTTTCTCTTGGCGAGCACCAGCGAGATCTACGGGGACCCGGAGGTCCACCCGCAGACAGAGGACTACTGGGGCCGGGTCAACCCCATCGGCCTGAGGGGCGTTTACGACGAGGCGAAGCGCTTCGGCGAGGCCCTGACGATGGCGTACCACCGCACGCACAACCTCGACACCAAGATCGCCCGCATATTCAACACCTACGGCCCGCGTATGAGGATAAACGACGGCAGAGCGCTGCCGGAATTTATGTCGGCGGCGCTCAGGGGCAAGCCGATCACCATCTTCGGCGACGGCTCCCAGACGCGCTCCTTCTGTTATGTCGACGACACGGTAGAGGGTCTCTACAGGCTGATGGTTTCGGAGACCCACGAGCCGGTCAACATCGGCAACACCGAGGAAATATCCATACTCGACTTCGCTAAGGAAGTCCTCCAGATAACCGGCAGCAAGAGCGAGATAGTTTTCCAGGAGTTTCCGACACAAGGCGACCCGAAGGTCCGCAAGCCGGACATCACGAGAGCCAGGGAAATCCTCGGCTGGCAGCCGAAGGTCGACCGCGGCAACGGCCTCAAAAGAACCCTCGAACATTTCCGGAAGGCCATCGCCGAGGAACAGAAATGAGAGTGCTTGTAACCGGCGGCGCCGGCTACATCGGCAGCATCACGTCCGGGGTTCTGGCCGAGACGGGCCGGCAGGTTACGGTGCTTGACAGCTTCGAGAAGGGGCACCGCGACGCCGTGGAGGGCCTTCAGGTCGTGGAGGGGGACGTCCGCGACAGGAGCTTCCTGGCGGAGGTCTTCGAGGGCGCGGACTTTGACGCGGTGGTCCACTTCGCCGCGTACATCGAGGTGGGCGAGTCGGTCGAGCAGCCGCTGAGGTACTTCCGGAACAATCTGGTCGGGGGTCTCAACGTCCTGGAGGCCGCCATTCGCGCCGGCGTGCGGAAGTTCATCTTTTCATCCACCGCGGCCGTCTACGGAACGCCGCTGGAAGTGCCCATAAGCGAAGAGGCTCCCACTGCCCCTATAAACCCCTACGGCCGCAGCAAGCGCGACTTCGAGGAGATACTGGAATCCTGCCGGAGGTCCTACGGCCTTTCGTATGCATCCTTGAGATATTTCAACGCCGCCGGCGCCCGCCCGGACGGGGGCCTTGGCGAGGACCACCGCCCCGAAAGCCACCTCATTCCGAAGGTCTTGAAGGCCGCCGTCGACGGGCGCGAAGTCGCCATATACGGCACCGACTACCCCACCCCCGACGGCACGTGCGTGAGGGACTACGTTCACGTGATGGACCTTGCGCAGGCGCACGTCCTGGCGCTGGAGTCTATGGACGAGGGCGGCGGGCGAGGCGAGGTGCTGAACCTGGGCAATGGTGAGGGGTTTAGCGTCCGGGAAGTTATCCGCAAGGCCGGCGAGGTTACGGGCCTCGATATCCCCGTAAGAAAGGCGCCGCGTCGGCCCGGCGATGCGAGTATCCTCGTCGCCTCCGCCGAGAAGGCCAAACGTGTCCTGGGCTGGCAGCCGGAACTGGCCGACCTGGGCACTATCATAGAGACTGCCTGGCGCTGGCACAGCAGTCATCCGAAGGGTTACGAACATTAGGAGGCTGGTATGAAGATGGGAAAGGTTGTCGTTGTCCTGTCGCTGGTGGTCGCTCTGTCCGGCTGCATCGTCGCGGCGCTGGCGGTGGGGGGGTCGGGCGCGCTCTACGTCAAGGGCTCCGCGAAGAAAAGTTACCCCTACGGCGTTGAACGCACCTTCAAGGCGGCGCTGGCGGCGGTGGAGGATGCCGGTATAGTCGTCTACGAAAAGAAATACGACCAGACGTCGGGACAGATCTCCGGAAACGCCGCCGACGGTAAGAAGCTCAAGGTCCACCTCAAGGCTCTCGGCGACAAGGTCACCGAGGTCAAGATCCGCGTGGGGACTCTCGGCGACCGAGCCCGCAGCGAACAGATCATCGCAAAAATCGACTCGCGCCTGAAATAGGAGGGTTTCGCCCCCTTCCTGCTATGGGGGGCCACGGGCGTTGCCCGAGGCAATCACTTGACCTTCCGAGGGCAAGGGGCAGTGGTTGCGTTGCCGTCGTAGATTTCGTGTGCGGTAAGCCAATAAGTAGGGCGGACATTCTTGTCTGCCGGTGTTTATTACGCGTGCGCTAAAGCGCACCCTACATAATTATGTGCCACTGGTGGCTTGTCCACCAGTGATTATGGCGGCATACGACGGGGCCCTGCATCTATTCCGCATGCGCCTGTCGAAAACGCGCCGTGGCAAATGTATTCCTCTGGATTCGGAGAGTCGAATGAGTTATTTCAGGAACCTTGAAGAGGCCTTTGGACACTACATCGAATGGCTTTCATTGCGCCGGGAGCAGGGGGCTGATATCGCCGCATCCAGGCGGCGCGTGCTGAGCGTCCTTGAGACGTCGACGCGCAAGCTCGAAAAAATGCGCGTTCCCGGCAAGCTCGCCGCCGCCGAGCCGACCGATCTCGATTGCCTCAGGGCGCTGAGACCCGCCGGCCCCAGGCGCCTGGAAATGCGATTGTCCGACGATGCGCTCTACGACCGGATCCTGGGTGCATGGCTGGGGCGTGCGGCCGGCTGCGTCCTGGGCATACCGTGCGAGGGGATGCCGAAAAAGGACATCAGAAACGCCGCCGCGAACCTCGGTATGAAATACCCGCCGGCCGCCTACTGGGCAGGAGACCCCAAGCCGCAGCACGGCCCGAAGGACCTCCACTACGGCGTCACCGCCAGAAAGAAGTTCCTCGCCGGCAACATAGACCGGATCGGAGCCGACGATGACCTTGTCTACACCGAGCTCGGCCTTCTCATCCTGGAGGAGTACGGCCCCGATTTCACCCCCGCCGACGTCGGCAAGGCGTGGCTCAAGTACCTCCCCGTAGCCTGCACGGCCGAGCATGTGGCGCTTGAAAACCTCAAAAAAGGATTCATTCCGCCCGAGACCGCCCACCGGGGCAACCCCTACGTCGACTGGATAGGCGCCGACATCCGCAGCGACGCGTGGGGCTACGCCGCGCCGGGATGGCCCGAGAAGGCCGCCGAGTTCGCCTGGCGCGATGCGGTTGTCTCACACGAGGCCGCCGGTGTTCACGGCGAGATGTTCTTTTCGGCCGTAATCGCAGCCGCCTTCGCAGTCGCTGACTGGGAGGAGGCCGTACGCATCGGCCTGACGGAAATCCCCCGTGGGTGCCGCGTGGCAAAGGCCGTAAAGAGCGCCCTCAGGCGCTGCAGGCGCGACGACAACTGGGACGCCGCGACAAACGGCATCCTCGCCAAGTACGACGGGATGAGCGGAGTCCATACGCTCAACAACGCGGAGCTCACGATTGCGGGGCTCTATTACGGCGGCGGCGATTTCTCGAAGACGATTGGCCTTATGGTTGCGGCCGGCCTCGACACCGACTGCACCGGCGCGACGGCCGGCTCGATTGCAGGCGCGCTTGTCGGCGCGAAACGCCTGCCGAAAAAATGGGTCGCCCCGTTCGGCGATAAGGTCGAAAGTTATATCAAGGGCAAAAAGAACTGGCGGTCGAGTGACATAGCCCACCGTTTCGTGAAAGCGGCGCGTCGCGTGGGCGCGTCCTGAAACGCTGAGCGGGGCTTCGAAACCCCGCCATAGTCCGGAAAGGAGGTCCGAACGTGAGAAAGATACTGGTGTTTGTGGCGATCTGCGCGGTTGTCGTGGTCAGTGTTGCCGCCGCCCAGAATGCCCCCGCCGAAGACGACGCGAAGAATGACGACATCCGCCGCCTTCTTGAACTCACGAACGCGGCACAGATGGGCAGGCAGATGATGGGCCAGATGACCGCTTCTTTCAAACAGGCGATGCCGCAGGTGCCGGGTGAGTTCTGGGACAGGTTTATGGAAAAGGTCGACCCCAACGAGATGGTGGAAATGGTGGTACCAATCTACGCCAAGTACTTAACGCACGAAGAGATAAAGGGGCTCATAGAGTTTTACGAGAGCCCTCTCGGCAGGAAATTCACCGAGGTTCAGCCTAAGATAATGCGGGAGTCATATGCCGCAGGCCAGAAATGGGGGATGAAGCTTGGCCAGATGGTCGTGCAGGAACTCCAGAAGGAAGGCCACCCCGTGCCCGGCGCCCCGCAGGAGTAGCAGAATAAGGCACGGCGCGTGGCTGTGTCCTGTGTGCCTGGGCCTGTTTCGCAGCGGCACCGTTTGGCGCGCGCGGCAATCTCGCCCGCCGTAGCGGGCCGCGCGCTACGTAGGGTTGGGCGCAATGAATTGCGCCCCGGCGTAGAATCGTGTCTCCTCATACATGCTTAGCTTTGTAGGGTGGGCCCTCCGTGGCGGGTAAACTTCAGCCCACCCGGCAAATACTCATTGTTCATTCCGCGTGCGCTAAAGCGCACCCTACATAACTGGCCTTCCGCGGGCGAGGCGTGCCTCGCCCCTACTTGACAGCTGGCTTGCTTCCACTTGGGACCACTCAGTCGCCGAAGCACGTCCCCACAAGGCGCCCCGCAGCGATGAGCGCGTGGTCCGGCGGGACCTTCTTGGTCTTGCCGGCCACCTTTTCCAGGGGCACGCTCGTGATGACGCCCTTCTTGAGGCAGACCATCCGGTTGTATTCGCCCTTGACGAGGAGCCTGACGGCTTCCGCGCCGAGGCCCGTGGCGAGCTGCCGGTCAAAGGGGCTGGGCGTGCCGCCGCGCGGAAGATAGCCGAGCACCGTAACGCGCGTTTCGAGGCCGGTGGTTTTCTCGATGTGGGCGGCCACCTGGTACCCGGCGGAGGGCCCGGAAGTCTTTTTCTTTTTCTTGCCGGCGGCCTTGTCCTTCTTTCTCTGCTCGGCTTCCTTGACGCTCCTGGCCCCCTCGGCGACGACGACTATGCTGAACTCCTTGCCCTTCCTGGCGCGGTTTATGAGGTGTTCTGCGATGATCTCGGGGCTGTAGGGGATTTCCGGCAGGAGGATGACGTCACCGCCGCCGGCTATCCCTGAGTAAAGCGCCAGCCACCCCGCCTTGTGCCCCATAGTCTCCAACACCATGATGCGGCTGTGGCTGTGGGCGGTGGTGTGCAGGCGGTCAATGGCCTCGGTGGTGACGTTGACGGCTGACATAAAGCCGAAGGTGAAATCACTCTCGGCCAGGTCGTTGTCGATGGTTTTAGGCAGGCCGAGGACGTTGATGTCGAGCTGCGAGAGCTTGTAGGCGGCAGTCTGCGTGCCGTTGCCGCCGATACAGACGAGACAGTCGAGGTGAAGATTTTTGTAATTCTCCAGGACCATCTCGACCTTGTGCTCGGCGAGAGGGTCAGTGTCTTTCTTGGCGAACGGCTTTTCCCGCGAGCTGCCCAGGATCGTCCCGCCGCGCGTCAGGATTCCGGAGAAGTCGGCGTCACCGAGGACCTTTGTCTGGTCGTTGATGAGGCCGTGAAAACCCTCCGCTATCCCGATTACCTGGATGTCGTACGTCCCCAGCGCCGCCTTGCCGATGCTGCGAATGGCGGCGTTGAGCCCGGGGCAGTCGCCGCCGGCGGTCAATATCCCGATTGCCTTCGTCACGCTCTTTGCCATCGTATTCCTCCGGGAAAGCCAAATTTCTGCAAGCCGCCGCGCGTGCTGTGTGCCCCTATCGCTCGACGCCGTCTTCGGACACTGAGATTATACCACATATTTCGGCGTCGCGAGGGCGGTCGCGCCACCGGAAAGCGCCGCGCGCCGCCCGTGTTTTTGATTTGACTTCATCGCTTCGGCCGGGATAGTCAACAGATACTTCACCACGTTCGATTGACCAGACAGGAGATGCAGAGATGGAATGGCTGAAAATGACGGGTCCGAAGTTCAAGGAATACGCGGCTTCCGGCAAGGGCGTCGCGGTGCTTCCCTGCGGCAGCATCGAGAAACACAGCGAGCACCTGCCGCTGGGCACCGATACGCTGAACATCGAGTATATGTGCCGCGCGGCCTGCGAGAAGACCGGTGTGATGATGCTGCCGGTTATGCCGTATCTATTCGTAAACGAGATGAAAGCCTCGGCCGGCGCGGTGAGTCTTTCGGCGAAGACCATCCTGACGTTTCTTGAAGAGGTCTGCGACGAGGTCTCGCGAAACGGCATCAAGAAAATCGTCCTCGTAAACGGCCACGGCGGCAACAACGCCGTGATCCTGACATTTCTCCAGAACCTGCCCGGCCGAGGCAAGGACTACGCCGTCTACGACCTCCTGATGGTTCACTGTGGCCGCGGCGACAAGTGGGAGAAGGCGATGGCAATGAGCAAGGCCAAGTACGTCGACGGGCACGCCGGCGACAACGAGACCGACTGGACACTCTTTACCTATCCGGACTGTGTCGACGTCGACGCCATCCTGCCCGATGCCGACGCCGGCGCCAGCCGCCTCGACTTCGACATCGCCCCCGCGCGCGCGCAGACATGGTGGTATGCGGAGTATCCCGACAGCCTCTGCGGTGACCCGCGCGTCACGAGCGCCGAGCGCGGAAAGCTTTTGGCAGAGGCGGTGATTGAGAATCTGGCCGACACGCTGGTGCGAATCCGCGACGACGACAAGGTGGCCGGGAGAAACCGCGCGTTCGAAGAGGAATCGCACGACCCTTCGAAAATGAGATGACCGTGTCTTAACCCTGCCGGAGGCTCACGTGGCACGCGAATACACGCCGTACCAGAAGGGCGTCATAAAGAGGTACTATGAGCACGCCGAGACGGCGGCCATCCAGAAGCTCGGCGAGATTGTAACCGACCTCTACCTGGCCGACACAGAGGTCAAGCGCAGGCGCCTCTGGAAGCGCGCCGAGGCGGCGCTTGAAAAGCTTGAGTGCCCCAGGGGCTTCAAAGAAGCGGTTCTCGGCGAAAGGAGCATCGAGGGACTCGCCGAACTCCTCACCGAGCTCCAGCGCTGATGGGCCCGGTTATGCGAACGAATCTCTTGAAAGACCCGCCGTCGAGGCGCTCGTTCTTAGCGGGAACGGCCGGCGCCGGCGCGGCCTTCGGGCTCTGGCCGCTGGCGCGGCTTCTCGGCGCCGAGGCGGGCCTTGACACGAACGTCATCCTTATTGTCTGCGACGCCCTGAGGGCCGACCGTTTGGGCTGCTACGGCTACAGGCGGGAAATCGACTCCGAGTCGCGCTCGACGACGCCCATTATCGATTCGCTCGCCGAGCGCGCCTCGGAGTCGATTTCCCGCCTGTAGCCGTAGCAGCCCAAACGGTCGGCCC
>JAGHCE010000076.1 GCA_021160625.1 Planctomycetota bacterium
ATCTTAACCACTTCATATATGCTCCTTGTCGGCGACGGCACACTCCAAGCCTGCAATCTAATCGGCGAAACCGGCGCGCGGCCTTGACACAATTGCCCCAGAGACCCCGGCGCCGCCGCGGCATTCCGGCAGCCGCCCCGGATACGCTTTTTCGCTAAGCGGCACGGGGATACGGGGGGGAACCCGGTGCCGGGCCGTATGAGGATTCTACTGCAGGCCGCACCTGTCGAAGACGCACCGTGGCGTGACGCACGCATCACCTGTAGAGGCAAGGCACGCCTCGCCCGCAGAAGGTCAAAGGATTGCCACGGACATCGTCCGTGGCCCCCGTAGAAAAAAGGGGTCGAAGACCCCCCCCCCCATAGCAGAAAGGGGGCAAAGCCCTCCCGCCAGTGCCGCATTGCCCGAAGGGGGGCGAAGCCCTCCTCTCTTATGGCAGCAAGGTACGAAAGGCTTCGAGCTCCACCTCTGAGGAGATGACGCCGAATTCTATTTCGTATGTCCTTTTCTCGCCGGGTTCGAGTATCGGAAGCGTGCCCTCATCGAGCATCTTTTTGTTCGTGGCGACACGGCAGTTCGCGGGCTCTATGGCGATAAGATATGCGTGACGGGCCATCTGCTTCCAGGTGGTCATCACGGGCAGCGCCTTGTTGTCGTACGAGATGTAGAAACCGAAGGGCTCGCCACCGATGTCCGGGTTGACGACGGCGGTCCTTGCCTTTCCGGCGGTGTCCGCTCTGTGATAAAAATATCCGCCGCCGTAGGCCTCCTTCGGGGGCGTTGTGAACTTGAGGAACTCCTCCTCGGTCGTTTCCTCGACCTTCTCGATGCTCCAGAGGACCTGGGAGCCTTGGGTTACGACGGGAAAACCCGGATTGACGTGGTACATAATGAGGTGCGGTGTCGAATGGGCGCCCTCATTTGTGACCTGGTCGCGCAGCAGGAATGTCTTCGCCCCAGCCTTCGTCGTGATGGTGCGCCGGAGTATCATATTCTCCGCGTACGCGTGGGCCTCGACCATCGTGCCGGTTATCTCCATTACGTATTCGTCGCCGCGCCACCGGGTCGTCACGTTGACGTTTTCCGCCGGCGCGGCCGAGATGCGCCCGTGAAGGCCGAATTCCTCGCCGCCTGCAACCGAATCGTGCCCCGCACACCTCAGCCCGCAAGTCTGCACGAGCCCGCCGGAAAACGAGCGGTCCCAGCCCTTCTTTGCCGCCTCGTAGAACTCCGGCGCCACGATGCCGGCCTGAGAAAGCCAGTTCAGCGGTGCCCCGTTGTACATTGCCAGCGGTATGTCCATCGCGCGGTCGAGCGTCACCGTCATATCAAGGCCCGACCCTGTGTGGATGCGCGCACAGCGCACGCCCTTAGCGCGCCCCTCTTCAAGCACGAGTCGCTCGATTCCCGCCACCTGCTCCATCCGTCCGACAAAGGCATAAAGCTCATCGGCGGTGTACTTATTTCCATAAATCTCGGTCACCTTTTGTCCCCTTTTTGCCTATGGCTACACCTGTCGATAAGCATTGTACACTCCGGACGGGTTCTGGAAACCGTCTGGCCGGACAGGCACGCATTTTTTACGTGTTTGCGCATAATCTTTCCGCATTTTGCGTTTTCCATAGACAATCTCAACTGCCTGGCGACTCTTCACTTATAAGGCAACTTGGTATAATGCGCAGGTCCCGCGCCGCACCGCGGCAGAGGTGCCGCGCCTGCGAATGGACGAAGCCAAACGTGTTCAGAGAGGTGACGAATGCGGAAATACGGTAAGTCAATTGTAATCCTTGCCTGCGCGTGGTTGCTTTTGAGCGGGCTTCCTGCGGCATGGGTCTGGGCCGGGGAGTCACTCGAAGCCATTGAAAAATGGGACAAGGAGGCCAGGGAAGCCGTCTCCGAAGAGAACATCGCCGCGTTCGCGGAAGGGGAAGAGAACTTGGACGTCCTGGCGGGCCTGGCAATGCTCAGCTACGGGCGCATCGGTACGCACATCCTCGACCGCGCGGTAAAGGCCGAACCCAATAAGGCCCCGATCTTCTATGCAGCCGTCCACCCGAGATGGCGAAGAGACGCGGCGGCGTATGAAGACCCCATCCGGGCCGACCCTTTCAACGCCCTGCCCTATTACAGAAAGGCCGCAGCGCTCTGGAACGCCGGACGTCGGGATGAAGCACTCGCCGCATTCAGGCAAGGCGCCTCCTGCCCGGTGATAAAGACGTACCACAAGGAGATAGCCGAAAACAGCCTCAAGGCACTTGACGCGCTCGGCCTTGAGGGGCCGGCGAGACTGGCCGCTCTGCTTCAGCTCAAGAGACGCTTTGTCGAAGTCAGATGGCTCCCGTACGGACTTGGGAATATGATGAACGCCGCGCCTAGGACGATGGAGACCGAGGACAAGAAGGTCTTCGCGGAAAACTTGCTGACATTGGCGGGGCAGCTCTTTGCCAACGCAGATGCCTGTCGCGATACTAAGCAAACCGCACGCTGGGCGCTGGCGCGTGCGTTCAGCATAAAGAACCGAGTACGCTCGGCGCAGGAATCCCCCCAGGCCGCCGCTTATGCCGAGGCGAGCAGGTTGGTAGACAAACAGTTGCCGCATACCGCCACAGATAGCGACGATGCAAAAAAGTTTATCGAGGGTGTTTTCGCCGGCTTGTACAGAGTGCCTCCGTTGATTCGTGACATCACCCAGACGTTGGCGCTGGAGCCCGATTTCGACGACGAAGTCAGGCTGCAACTCGAATCATTACAAAAGGAATTGGCACAAAAGGCCGAGAGGTTCATCAATCTTGTCGCCGCCGACGCGGACGCCACCGTGGGCCTCTGGATAACGGGCTGTCCGGAGGACGCCGAAAGCACCATTGAGGACCAGTATCCCGGCCTTGTGCGCTTGGCGGAGGAGTTCCTGGACTTCCTCCACAGCGCACAGGAAACCAACCTTGAACATTCACCGATCCAGAAGACAAAAAACCGCCTCAAGGTGGTCGGCTTGGGTATGCTTATGTATTCGAACGACCACGAGGCCCGCTTCCCACCGACACTGGACACGCTTCACGAACGCAAATACGTTTATGACGAAAACTGCTTTCTGTCGCACATCACAGGCGAGAGATTCGTCTATCTCGGCGATGGGCTCAGGGACGACGACCGGCCGATTTACATAAGCGTCTATGACGCGAAACCGTTGCCCGACGGCACGATGATGGCGCTTTTCGTCGACGGCCACGTTGAGGCGATTCCCGCCGAGCAACTCGAAGAGACCTTGCAGAAGCAGGAAAAGAGGAAAAAGCGCTGAACGAGTAGTTATGACGGCATAGGATGCCGCTCTACGCGGAATATGATCTGCACGGCGGGGCAATTCCGCTTTGCTAAAGCTTCGCAGCACGGGACCCGCCGTGGCACAACTTGTAACCCATGTCATGGCACTTGACAACGCCTCGCCCGCGGAAGGTAGGTTGACTGCCACGGACACCGTCCGTGGCCCCCCATTAGCAGGAAGGGGACGAAGCCCTCCCCACTGGTGGGCAAGCCACCAGTGCCACACTTTCACGTAGGGCGCGGCTTGCCGCGCGCGGAATACTGTTTTCAACAGAGCAGGACACTCAGGGGCTCTGATCGAGGAGTTGGGAAATCGGCGTTGAGAGGTCGTCCCGGCCGAGTTGCCGCTCGAACTCCTGTGAGAGCGAACGCGTCCGTCGCCAGAGTGCATCATCGTCCTCGGATTCGAATGTGTCTCCCTTAGCGCGCAGTGCGGCGATCACGCTCCCCGGCGTTACCATTGAGATGTCTTTAGCCGGCTGGCAGGCGTCCGGCTTTTGGTCGCCCACGATTGAGACGAGGGCGGCGGCGGAAAGGGAGTCCACGGTTTCCTGTACCGCTTTAGGCGGCAGGCCGGTCCTGCGGCTGAGGGCCTCGACGCCGGGTGCGGCCGCACCGGCCCGAAATGCCTTTGCAATCTCGAGAAAGACGCGCAGGGCGATTTCCTCGCACGCACGTATCGACGGCTTGAAATGCTCCAGATGCCGCCGGTAGGTCTCCACGTGCTCGAAGGCGAACGTCACCTCCGCGCCGAAGAGCGTCACGACCCACGAGATGTAAAGCCAGAACATAAAGATCGGCAGCGCCGCAAAGCCGCCGTAGATGGCGTTGTTTTTCGCAACGCCCACCTCGAAGGCGGCGTAGCCCCAGAAGGCAAGCCTCCACAGGAGCGCCGCCATAAGGCCGCCGACCACGGCCGCGCTGAACTTCACGCGCGTGTTCGGCATAAAGGCGTAAAGCGCGCCGAAGGCAACCCATACCGGTACGAACAGCCCCACCGCCACCGCCGCCGATGCAAGGTGGCGGCCGCTCTCGCCCAGGAACGCCGGCGGATCTATGTTCAGGTAAGTGGAAACGCCCACGGCCGCGGCCAGGAGCACCGGCGTGACCACCACGATGCTTATGTAATCGGCCACCTTGCGCAGCCACGTCCGTCCGCGTGCGACGCCCCAGATGCTGTTGAACGTGGCCTCGACGGTCGAGAGGACCTTGACGGTTGTCCACAACAGAAGGGCCAGCCCGCTCAGACCCAGGGCCTTGGCGCTGGCGCCCTTGATGGCGCTGACCGCGCTGTCGATGAAACCCTTGACCGCTTCTGCCACTTCCGGCCGGCCGGCGGCAATCTGCCCCACTATCCAGTCCTGGACGACGTTTTCATAGGGAAGGCCGCGCAAGACGAGAAACGCAAATGCCAGAATCGGTACCAGTGAGAGAATCGTCGTAAACGAAAGCGCCGACGCCCTCAGGAAGCAATTGTTGTCGTAGAAGCCTTTGCCTACGAGAACACACACCCGCAGCAACCGCGTGAAGAGCCGCACCAGCCGCCGCGCGCCGCGGGTTTCCAGCCAGATGGTCTCGCGAAGGAATTTCCCGACGGCGTCGACAAGTCTGCTCATACAATACCTCCAGGAAACGCACCCGGCCGGCCACAGGTTGCCTGTGTTGTGGAGATATTACCATACCAGGGGCGCACTGGCACGCAAAATCTGCCGGTGCCGCCGTGGCACACACCTCCTGTAGAGGCGAGGCAATGCTGTTCATTATCATGACATGCGTTACAGGTGTTATCATGACATCCGTTAGAGAATAGCCCGGGGTGCACGCACCCCCCCTAACTCTTTGCCCCTAACAGGTTACGGGAGATAGAGTCCTAGAATTTCTGTAAATTGACAAAGGCAAAGGCGAGCCTAGCATCTCTGGGGTTGACAAAGACCCTAAGAAAGGAGGTGCCGGTAGGC
>JAGHCE010000136.1 GCA_021160625.1 Planctomycetota bacterium
CCGCTTCGCCGCGCGTCGGCCAAAAGCCCCATCGTCAAGAACGGTATCGCGAAAAGCGCAAACGTCCCAACGACCGACATCCCGCGTACCAGCACAACGTTGGCGTCGGTGCTGTAGGTGAAGCCGTCGTAAAAGATAACCGTGTAGAGTCCCACGAAAAGGAACGCCACAATGTAGCCTATCGGCGAGAGAAAGTAAGAAATGAGTTCCCTTTTTCCCAGTGCCACAACGTGCCGCATATCCGACCCTCTAAGGACCTGGCTTACTATTCCTTTGAAACAATCTCCACGAATACGTCTTCGAGCGTGCGCTCTTTGCGCTTCATTTCTCTCAGGCCCCAGCCGCCGGCCACGATTGTGGATGCCGCGGCCTCCGGGGATGTTGAACCTCTCGCCGCCTTGAACACGAAAGCGACGACTCCCTCGTCGGTTTCGTGCGCGCGCTGCCGGCGCAGGTCCTGGACGCCCTCGACGCCGAGGAGCGCCTCCTCCACCTTCTCGGGGGGACCCTTGACTTCAACGTAGTACTCGACGTGTTCCCGGCCGCCGCTTCGCAACCCTTCAAGACTGTCCTCGGCCGCGATGCGCCCGTTGTTAATTATGACGACCCTGTCGCAGATCATCTCCACCTCGGGCAGTATATGCGTGCACAGAAGCACCGTGTGGTCCCGCCCCAGCTGGTGGATGAGGCTTCTTACCTGCCTGACCTGGTTTGGGTCGAGCCCTATTGTCGGCTCGTCGAGGATCAGTATATCGGGGTCGGCCACCAAGGCATCGGCAAGCCCCACCCTCTGCCGGTACCCCTTTGAAAGCGTCGCGATCGTCTGCTTCCTTACACCCTCAAGCCAGCACCTCTCGATCACCTCGTCGACGCGCTTTTTGCGCTGGGAGCGCTTGACGTCTTTTATCTCGGCACGAAAGGACAGGTACTCGTGCACGCGCATCTCGCCGTAGAGCGGGACGTTCTCCGGCATATATCCGATCCGCCGGCGCACCTGCATCGGCTCCTCGATGATGTCGTAGCCCGCTACCGTTACCCTGCCGGCCGACGGCGGCAGGAAACACGTTATGATCTTCATCGTCGTGCTTTTGCCGGCGCCGTTGGGCCCGAGAAACCCGACAATCTCGCCTGCCTCGACCTCGAAACTCAAGCGGTCGAGCGCCAGGTTGTCGGCGTAGTACTTCGTCAGATTTGAAACACTTATCATATGTAGCCCTTAATGCAAAAAAGCCCTTCGTCCCGGATTCGGCGGATTGGCCGCGCCTCTTTAGCCTGCTCGTCCCCTCGACAATCGTCACGGGCACCTACGGCCCCCAGGCCGGACGGCCCTCATAATTCAACAATTATATACGCAAACACCCCCCCTTCCGCAAGAGAAAATCCGCCGGTAGAGGCAAGCTCCGGCTCGCTACGCTCGCCTCCGCTTGCCTCTACCCAATGGCTAATTTACAGAAAGAATGATACACTACCACCGGACGGCGTGCTGGGAAGACACTTCAGGTCGTCGTGGGCAATCCGCGTAAGGAGTCTGCCCATGTCTACGACTGCGCCAAGGTATTCCGGAGAGCCGCCTGTTCCGCGCACGCCTGAAGAATGCCGTCTGGAAGTTGCCACCGTCCTCGCGCTGGATCCTGCGCCTTCGAACTCCCCTCCAGTGCCTGCCTGAGCCAGCTTCCGGCGGCCTGGAAAGTATGTCAGAAAAACTCTCGGCCTCTCGGGAGAATTGCCTTGATGAATCGATGTCCTTTCAGCCTCATGTGCCTGCTGGTTAACGCCTTAGGGCGCTTGAGAGAGGAGGACGAATGGCCATGAAGATCGGTTAAAGAGGTCGCGCGGCTCCGGCGCATGACGGTGGGGGAACTGCGCAGGGAGTATGTGGCGGTGACCGGCGAGGATACTCGGTGCCGCCACAAGGACTACTTAGTCCGCAGGATTGCCTGGCGGCTTCAGGCCAAGGCCGAAGACGACCTTTCCGAACGTGCGAGACGTCGGGCCGCGGAGCTTGCCCAAGGGGCTGACGTGCGGATTACGGCGCCGCGCAGGAGCCAAACGCCCGCGGAGGGGCCCACGAAGGCGGCCACCATCCACCTGTCACAGGACGACCGACTGCCCATGCCCGGGGCGTTTATCCTGCCCGTCGAAGACGTAACATGACCGGCCGGGGAGCAAGCGACCTTTCAAATTGCATCCACAGCCGCAAGCCGACCCTCCCTCATTTCGATCACCCGCCCGACAAGGCCGGCGGCCTTCTTATCGTGCGTTGCCAAAATGACCGTCCCTCCGCCTTCGGCGTGTTCTTTGAGATAAGCGAGGACCGTCTGGGTGTTTTCCTCGTCCAGGTTGCCCGTCGGTTCATCGGCCAGAAGCAGCCGCGGCCGGTTGAACAGGGCGCGTGCCAGGGCCGTGCGCTGTCTCTCGCCGGCGCTGAGCTCGGTACTCAACCGGTCCCTGCAGCCATCGAGCTGCAGGCGTTCGATCAGTTCGTCAGCGCGCCTGAGGGCAGCCGCGGACTTGCCCGAGCGTTGAGGGGCCGCTATCCCCCCCAC
>JAGHCE010000154.1 GCA_021160625.1 Planctomycetota bacterium
ATCTCGGCCATCTTGCGGGTATTGCCCGTCTCGCTGTGGTAGATAACTGATATCTTCATAGTCTATTCGTAGGTCGGGACGTAGATGCGTTTTTCGCTTGAAAGCACTTCGGGGGTCACCTCCAGCGTGCTCGTAGGCAGGCGAACGACGTCCTCGTGGTCTATGACGAAGCCGTCCAGGGAGAGAACCTCCCCGCGATGGCCGAACTCGTCGTAATGCATAGGTATGGCGACCTTGGGCTTGAGATTGTCGATTACCTCCCAGGCGCCTTCCCAGTCGAGTGTGAACCGCCCGCCGATGGGAATCATAAGGACGTCCACACCCTTTATCTGTCCGGGCTGGCTGCGATGCTTGTAGGCGAAAAAGTCGCCCATATGGCAAAAGGAAATATCGTCCAGCGTAAAGAGAAAGACGGTATTGTCCTTCACGACCGTGCCGTCGACCACGCCGTGGAAGGTGCTTATCGAGGTCACCTTGACATCGAAGATTTCCTGCTCGGGCAGGTTTCCGCGAACGACAAAGAAGCTGCCGGGAACGATGTCGAGGGCGTTGTGGTCGTTGTCCTCGTGCGTGACCATTACGATGTCGGCGGGGATTCGCGGCTCGCGCAGCCCGTAGCGGTCCTCGCGCGCCCAGCGCCGGCTGAACGGGTCGATAAGCACGCGCGTGCCGCTCTTACCCGTGACCAGAAAGCACGAATTGCCAAGCCACTTGATGGAAGTGTGTTCCGGCATACCCGTCCTCTTTGTGGTTTCCTTATCCCTGACCCGTAAGCCCTGCGACCAGGGCCGTGACCGCAGCCACACCTACTATATCGGACGCGCTGCAGCCGCGCGACAGGTCATTTACGGGCTTCGCGAGCCCCTGGATGAGCGGGCCGAAGGCCTGCGCGCTGCCGAGGCGCTCGGTGAGCTTGTAACAGAGGTTGCCGCAATTGAGGTCGGGGAAAATGAGGATGTTCGCGCGGCCGGCCACGGGGCTTCCGGGAGCCTTCTTGGCCGCAACTTCGGGTACGAGCGCCGCGTCGCCCTGGAGCTCGCCGTCGATGAGGATGTCGGGGGCCATCTCGCGCGCCAGGGCGGTGGCCTCCCGGACCTTGTCGACCAGCGGATGCTTTGCGCTGCCCTTCGTGGAAAAACTCATCATCGCCACGCGCGGCTCCAGCGCATATACCATTGCCGCCGTGCGGGCCGTCACGACCGCGATCTCCGCAAGCTGGGCGGCATCCGGGTCCGGCACAACGCCGGCGTCGGCGAAGATGATGAGGCCGTCTTCGCCGAATTCCTTCAGGGGGGAGACCATTGCGAAGTAGCTCGACACGGTCTTTATCCCCGGCGCGGGCCCTATAATCTGAAGCGCCGGGCGCAGCACGTCGGCGGTCGCGTGCGCGGCGCCGGCCACGTAGCCGTCCGCGCGGCCGGAGGCCACCAGCGCCGCCGCAAAGTAGAGATTGTCGTCGAGAAGTTCGTCGGCCTCTTCTAAGCTCAGCCCCTTGTGCTTTCGCCGCTCGAAAACAAGCCCCGCAAGCTCGCCGCGTACTTCGGTGGCGGCCGGGTCTATGACGTCGGCGGCCGTGATGTCCACCCTCAGCTCGGCCGCCGTACTGGAGACGGCCTCCTGCGAGCCCACAAAGGTGAGCCCCGTGAAACCCTCTTCGAGTATCCTGACGGCGGCCAAGTACATTCGCTTGTCGTCGGTCTCTGGCAGTACTATGTTGCGGATGTTTTCCCCGGCGCGGGATTTGATCTTAGCAATGAAGTCCTGGTCACTCATTTCCGGATGGCCCCCTTCGTCAAAAGGACCTGTGGATGAAACAGGCTGCTATGGAAAAAGCCCCCTGAGTTCGAGGGCCTCCGCAACGCGGGTGACGGCAAGCATATACGCCGCTGTTCTTATGTCAACTTTTTCTCTCTCGGCGAGTGCGTATACCTCGTGAAAGGCCGCGCCCATATGGGTCTTGAGCTTGGCGTTGACCTCCTGCTCGCTCCAGAAATACGCCTGCAGCCCCTGTACCCACTCGAAGTACGACACGGTGACGCCTCCGGCGTTGGCGAGGATGTCGGGTATCACAAACGTACCGGCATCACCGAGGATCTCGTCCGCCTCCCTCGTGGTCGGGCCGTTTGCGCCCTCGGCGATGATGCGCGCCTTTATCCTGGAGGCGTTCCGGCTGTTTATCTGGCCCCCGAGCGCCGCCGGGACAAGTATGTCGCAGTCAACCTCGTAAACCGCATCCGACGGCAACCTCTCGCCGTCGGGATACTCGGCCACCGTGGAAGTCTCGCGCTTGGTTCGAGCCACCGCCTCGACGTCAAGTCCGGCGGGGTTATAAATGCCGCCCTTGGAATCCGCAACGGCGACTATCTTCGCTCCGGCCTCACCAAGGAGCCTCGCCGCCCAGTAGCCGACGTTTCCGAAACCGACCACCGCCACCGTGCAGGAGTCTATCGAGATGCCCAGAATGCCGAGGGTCTCCAGCACCGCAAAAAGACACCCGCGCGCCGTCGCTTCGCGGCGCCCCCTGGAGCCGCCCAGCTGTATGGGTTTGCCGGTTACGACACTGGGCACCGTGTAGCCCTTGTTCGCGCTGTAGGTGTCCATAATCCAAGCCATAACCTGCTCATTGGTATTGACGTCAGGAGCGGGAATGTCGGTCTCCGGGCCCAGTATCGGCAGGACCGCCGAGGTGTACCTCCTGGTGAGGCGCTCGAGTTCGTCACGGCTCATTTCTTTCGGATCGCAGGCGACACCGCCCTTGGCGCCGCCGAAGGGCACGTTCACCACGGCGGTCTTCCACGTCATCCACATCGAAAGAGCCTTCACCTCGTCAAGGGTGACCTCCGGGTGGTACCTCAGGCCCCCCTTGGCCGGGCCTCTCGCTAAGCAGTGCTGGACTCGCCAGCCCCTGAAGGTCTTTACCTCCCCGGAATCCATCCGAATCGGCAAGGCGACCTCAAGAGCCCTCACAGGCGCACGAAGCCGGTTGTAGAAATCGCCGTCCAGGCCGAGCCTGTCAATGGTCTCCCTGAGCTGACGGCACGCCAGCGCGTACGGCTCGCTTCCTTCGGCTGAGCTCATCCGAATGCCTCCTTAGTGCCAGCCCCGGGAGGGCTTCGCCCCCTTTTTGCTATGGGTGCCACGGACGTTGTCCGTGGCAATCCTTTGACCTTCCGCGGGCGAGGCGTGCCTCGCCCCTACAAATGCTATGTGACACTGGCAGCTTGCCCACTAGTGGGGGGGGTCTTCGACCCCTTCCTGCTACGGGGGCCGCAGACGTTGTCTGCGGCAGTCAACCAACCTTCCGAGGGCGCAGCAAGCGGCGCCCCTACGAACGATATGTGTGCCACGGCGGGTATGCCACACTGCTCGCGCGTAAATCTTGTCCCGCCGTGCGGATCATATTCCGCGTGCGGTAAGCCAATAGGTAGGGCGGACATTCTTGTCTGCCGTCGTTTATTCCGCGTGCGCTAAAGCGCACCCTACACAACTTCCGCAGGCTAAGCGCTGCCCCGCCGGCTTACCCGTCGGGGAAGGTGATGACCGCGTTTACCCTCAGTCGTGTCACAAGCGCCGTCTCGGCCTGTTTGCGCTTCAACGCGAAAAGGTTGCTGCGAATCTTGCCCTGAACCTCGTTGAAGGGGCGCATCGCGGCGGCGGTGTGCTCCTCGACTCTCACGATGTGCCAGCCCAGCGGGCTCTCGAACGGTGCGCTTGTCTGCCCGACCGCGAGCGACAGCGCAGTTTTCTTCACGTCCGTGATGAAAGCGCCGGGCTTTTGGAGAGGCCACAAACCACCCGAAGAGGTATAGGGGCCCTCGGAAAGGTCGCGGGCGACATCGGCGAAATCCTCCCCGCTTTCCAAGCGCTTCGCCGCCGTTTCGGCGATGGATTTGGCCTGTTCGGGCGTCCTGTTCTCCAGGCGGACGAGCACTTGGCGGATTGTGACACTTTCGGGGATACGGTAAGCCTCAATGTTAGTCTTGTAGTGGCTCTTGATCTCTTGCGGCGTGACATTGATGGCGTTGTTGATCTTCGTCTGGATATAGGTCTGGATGAGGTAATCCTCGTAAAGGGAATCGACGTTTACCCGCTGTGCCGAGAGCGCCGGCTTTCTCGGGTCGGCGGACCCGGCGGAATGCTTTTCGGCGAGGGCGCGCAGGCGCTGTCTGGCCGCCTCGGGGAACTCGCGCTCGGCCTCCTGGACAATAAGAACCCTGTCGATTTCCATTTGCAGGGCTCTCTGGACGCTGACCTGTGTATCCTTGAAGGCGGGGTTGTTGCGCAGAAGTGCTATGCGATGCTCCACGCGGCTTCTGGTTATGGCGCGGCCGTTTACGACGGCGAGTGTGGATTCGAACGTGGTGCCTTCCCGCTCGGCCGGCTCTTCGGCACCGTGTGCGGCGAGCGCCCACAAGCAGGCGATCAGGGCGAGCATTCCCGCGAGCAGTCTCATTCCAGTCCCCGCAATGCCAAAAGCGCGCAACCTGTAGGCAGCGCCGTATTGTGCGAAGGATTATATTCCACCACGGCCTCCCTGCAAGATGTTTATGACCAGCGCCGGCAGCCGGGCCGCGCCGGCAAGCCCCTCGTCAAAGAAGACGTACGCCGTCCGCTCGTCGACGACGCGCACCGTTCGATCAGCCCCCGCGAAAGCACCGGCGGCGGCCTCAATATCGCCTGCCTGGATGACGAGGTGGTCCTTGTGCCGCATTATCATCTCGATCCCTGCGGCGAAGGCGAGGATGCGCAGCCTCGCCAGGTCAACAAACTCCCTGGCCTCGTCGGGAAGCGGCCCGAACCTGTCGGCCATCTCCGCCTCGATCGCCGCCATATCATCCAGGGAAACGGCGGTGCCCGTACGCCGGTAGAGGTCGAGCCGGTGCGAGGGGCTCTCGACGTACGAAGCGGGTATGTGGCAGCCGGTGCCGAGCTCGAGGTAGGCCTGGGGGATGCGCTTGGCCGGCCGGCCCTTGAGGTCGTCGACCGCCTCGGCCAGCAGCCGACAATAGAGCTCGTAGCCGACGGCGCCGATGTGGCCGCTCTGCTCCCTGCCGAGCACGTTGCCGACGCCGCGGATTTCCATATCGCGAAGGGCAATCTGGAAGCCGGCGCCGAGTTCGCTGAAGTGCTCTATGGCCTGCAGGCGCTTCCTGGCCTCGGGTGAAATGGATCTTGCCTCGGGCAGGAGAAAGTACGCGTAGGCATGGCGCTTGTAGCGGCCGACCCGGCCGCGCAGCTGGTGCAGGTCGGATAGGCCGAAGATGTCCGCCTCGTCGACTATGATGGTATTGGCGTTGGGGATGTCCAGGCCGCTCTCGATAATCGTCGTCGCAACGAGCACGTCGCATCTTCCGGCAACGAAGTCCAGCATCCGCGAGGCGAGAAGGTCCTCGCCCATCTGGCCGTGGGCGACGGCGACCTCGGCCTCCGGGACGATCTGCCGGACGCGCGCGGCGGCCTTTTCTATGCTGTGGACGCGGTTGTGGACGAAGAAAACCTGCCCCTCGCGGTCGAGCTCGCGCAGGATGATTTCCCGCAGGCGTCCGGGCGAAAGGGTCCCGACGAATGTGCTTATCGACCGACGCCCCTGGGGCGGCGTTTCAAGCACGCAAATGTCCCTCAGGCCCACCAGCGCCATATGAAGCGTCCGAGGGATCGGCGTGGCCGTCAGCGTCAGGACGTCAACTGTCTCCCGCAGGCGCTTGAAGCGCTCCTTGGCCTCGACCCCGAAGCGCTGCTCCTCGTCGATTATGACAAGGCCGAGGTCCCCGAATAGCACGTCCTTCTGGATGAGGCGATGGGTTCCGATGACGATGTCGGCCTGCTTGCGGCGGAGGCGCTCAAGGGTCTCCCTCTGGCGGCGCTTCGAGCGCAGGCGGCTCAGAACCTCTATCAGGACCGGGTAGTCCGCCATACGTTCGGTGAAGGTCCTGTAGTGCTGCTCGGCCAGTATCGTGGTGGGGACGAGAACCGCCACCTGCCTGCCGGCGGTCGCAACGGCAAAGGCCGCCCGGACAGCCAGCTCCGTCTTTCCGAAGCCGACATCCCCGCACAGCAGCCTGTCCATCGGCCTGGGGGAGCCCATATCCTGCTTGATCTCGGCAAGGGCGCTTAGCTGATCGTCGGTCTCCTCGTAGATAAACTCCGCCTCGAACCGGTCCTGGTAGTGCGGGTCGAACCGGTACGCGTTGCCGGGTTTCGAAGCGCGGAGCGCCTGCAGGCGCAGCAGCTCGGCGGCAAGCTCGCGCACCGCCCGGGCGATGCGGGCCTTCCTGGCCTTCCAGACCTTCGAGCCTATGCGGCTGAGCGTCGGCGGGCGGTCCGACGCCCCCAGGTATTTCGAAACAAGATTGATGTGACTGACCGGCACCAGAA
>JAGHCE010000094.1 GCA_021160625.1 Planctomycetota bacterium
ATACAAACCCCGACCAATCCCCTGTCAAGTCGTGACAGACGATTCCCCTGTTTCGTCTGCTCACCTCAATTATACGCCCATAGGCAACTTGCGGCCTATCGGCTCTTCTGCGGCCTCTTGCCGCGGGTCGCCACCTGAAAGGCCACCCCCACTACGGTAATCCCCACAAATATCCAGGCAAGCTCCCTCGGGTAGGTCTGGTAAAGCCCCTTGGGCGCCTCGGAGGTCTTTTCCACAAGCGTCACGACGGCGCTCAATACCAACGTTGAACCGAACATACTCGTGGCAATGATGACAACCGGCTTGAACAAGAGAAGCGCCATTATGCCCATTGCCAGGAACACCACGATTCCCGCGATGAGATACTCCGACGACGTCGGGCCTTCCGGACGCTTCCAGATTACCTCCGCCACCACCGGCCCCAGGCTCACAAACCCCACGGCCGCCCCCGCCAGGAAAACCATCATTTTCTGCATCGGCAGGGCCGCCAGCGCCCCCAGAAGGCCCAGAACCAGCGGCGCCAGAAACGCATACTTCTCCGGCAGGCGCGGGTACAGAAACGTCCAGCCCACATATGCCCCTACCAGCCCCGTCGCCACCACAACGACGAGCTTGTAAACCCTGTACCCGTAAAGAAGCGACAGCAACCCGGCGATAAGCATCACCGCACAAACCGCTATAAGCACCTCGGTGCTGTGGCCGGCTGCGTTGAACCTTAGAAACGGCAAGTATTCCTCCATTTCCAACCTCCCTAGAGGCTTGAACAATACCGGTAATTTTCCGCCCGCAGCGTCTCAAGTCAACCGAAAAGCCGTTTGTTCATTGCACTTAGGTCCCATACGACCCGGGAGCGGGGCATCGGGGGGCATAGCACACCCACCCGCTTGAATACCGTCGCGGGCTCGCTTTTCTTCACATTGCAGGCCTTACGCGTCGAAAAAAGAATATGAAAAACAAAAGCAAAAAGACATAAGAACGCTGTATGCAGTCGAATATGATGCCGCAAGAACCTGTAAGTTGTACATAATGGGAGCAGATGGGGACATACGGGGCTGAATTTACTTGGATTTGTCGCTGCCATATGTTATGAATTGTCTTGGAAGCGTTAAGTGTCTGCCAGTGGTGCGCTTCTGATGGATGTATTCCCACCAGGGGAAGGCGCTTCGCAGGCAGGGATTTCGTGGTCGCGACGCCTGTTGACTATGGGGGGGTGCGGCCGCAGGGGGGAGGATTTGCCAGGATGATCGAGGATGAGGATGATTTCCTGTCCGAGGATGAGTTCCTGTCCGACGAGCGCAGCACTCTCAAAACCTGCTGCGTCGCCGCGCTTATCTGTCTTGCAATTGTAAGCGCCGCCATAGCACTCCAGGCCGTCACAGGCGCAATCCTTGCGGTTTCCGCATCCAGGATACCTCCGCCGGACGCCGCCGCGAAGGCCCGTGCCGTCACCTTCTACTGCCGGTTGAAGTCATTTCACTCGCTCACGGGGCAGCTGGCGCTGTTTCCGGCATTCGGCGTTATGGCGATCTCCATACTCTTTGCCCTGAACGTCGGCCAGTTCCGGACGAGGTATACGCATTTCAGGTGGGCGCAGGCCGTGAAGGCCGGCCTGTTGTGCCTCATACTCGCAGGTATCGCATTCGGGGGAAGGCTGTTTCACGCAAAGCTCTCAATCGCCGGCTTCTGGCTCCATGCGTCCGCCGAACAGGGCACCGCCGGAGACGGCATCACGATGAATGCCTTCGGCACCCCGCGTTTCAACACGTTTGTCGTGCTCCACGGGATAATCTTGCCGTTCCTTGCGGTCATCTCTATCATATTCATATGGCCTGCGTTCCTGGAGTTCGCCAAGGGAGAGGGTCCGGCGGCGCGTACGAAATGGACATCCATCGAGGAGAACTGGGAAGAGGAATCCGCCGCCGCCGAGATTTCCCAAAACAGTCTGCCGGCGGGTTTCAAGTCAATCTCAGAAACCATTGGGCGCAAGCGCAAGCGCCAGTCGGCCGAGCTGGACGAGAAAGAATAACGTCTCGTCAGGGGAACCATATGAAAACGACGTTAGCAGGTTTGACGACCGCCTTGGTGATGCTGGCTGCCTCGGTCTCCCCGGCTGCCGGGGCCGGGAGCGCCGGCATGGTCGAGCCCGGAGTCTCCCGGGAAATGATAAAGTCCGCCATTATGCCCACGACGGCCCGGCTGCGCGGCCTGGCCTTCAAAAGGAACGTGCCCGTCGAAATCACCACCCCCGCAAAAGTGGCCGCCTATGTCCGCAAAGTGCTCGACAAGGAGATACCGGAAAGGGAATTCAAGGGCTACGAGGCCGTGCTTCGGTACATAGGGTTCCTGGAACCCGGCGTCGACCTCAAGGAAATCCTCATCAATGTCTATGCTCACAACATCGGGGGGTACTATGACGATGAGAAGAAATCCTTCGCGCTGGTTGTCCAGCCCGGAATGCCGAATGCGCTCGATGCAATGACCGTCTCGCACGAGCTTACCCATGCGCTGCAGGACCAGCATTTCGACCTTGCGGGGCTGCGCGACTTCATCACGCACAACGACGACGCACAAATGGGTGTTCTGTCCCTGGCGGAAGGCGACGCCTGCGACATTATGCTGCGCTACGTCGAGGGATCGTACCCAAGGGGCACCGGCGCAGTCAAGGACTACTCGCGGTTGCTCTCGGTTATGACCACTCCGCAGAACATCCCCGCCGTACCTCTTATCATAGCACAGGATATGGTCTTTCCCTACACGTACGGTACGCGTTTTGTCATCGCCGTCCTCGAACGCAAGGGAGCAATGGGCGTAAACCTGGCCTTCGGTGACCCTCCCGTTTCAACCGAACAGGTAATAAACCCGGAGAAGTACTTCCTGCGCGACGAGCCTTCTATCATCGAGCTGCCGGACCTGACATCCGTGCTGCCGGAGGGTTGGAGCCAGCTGGATGAAGAACCGCTCGGCCAGTTCAACCTGGGCATCTTCCTCGCCGTCAACCTGGGGACGTGGGGCGTCGACGAGACGATAGCCCCCTGGGACGGCGATGTTATGGCCCTATACCAGGGCCCGCAGCCGCAGGATTTGTTCTTCGCATACTACTCGACCTGGGATACGCCCGCCGCCGCCGCAGAGTTCCTTGCAACCTGCAGCCGCCTCGTTGAAAGCCGGTTTGGCGACCTTGAGATCGTAACTTGCGAAGAGACGCTCGTTACCTGGACGACGGCCGGACGCCTCTTCTACCTGCGCAGGTACGGCACCGATGTGCTCCTCGTCGAAAACGTCCCCACGGAAATGGCCGGGCGCGTCATAATGCGGCTCTGGGATGCAAGGAAGGTCCCCTTCGGCATAGCACGCCCGATAGCCGACCGGGACCGCGTCCAGCCGGACACGCCATAAAAGCCAAGGTAAACCACCCTGGCAAACCAGCGGGGCAGGGGGGATAGCAGCAAAACGGTGAGAATAAACCAGCAGGTGGCTGCGTAACCGTCTTGTGGGCGCTTGGCGCAGGGGACGCACCGGCGCGAAAGGAATTGCGGCAACCAGGGTACTGCTATGATCCCCATTGGAGATGACACGCCTCGGCAAAAACCGGCGTTCGTCACGTGGTCCCTTATCGCGGTGAACGTCGTGGTGTTCCTCGCGTGCCTGTCCGGCGGAGCCGAGGGTTTTAAGGACACACTCAACACCTGGGGCCTTACTCCGGCGCACCTTAGCCCCGTGACCCTCCTGACGTCTATGTTCCTGCACGCGGGCTTCTTTCACATCATCGGTAATATGCTCTACCTCGGTATCTTCGGCGACAACGTGGAGGACGTCTTCGGCCACGTGTGGTTCCTGGTTTTTTACCTGGCGATGGGGTTGGCGGCGGGCCTGGGCCATTATGCCTCCAACGTGGACTCCATTATTCCGACGGTGGGCGCTTCGGGGGCCATAAGCGGGGTTCTGGGCGCCTACGCGTTTCTCTTTCCCCGCAACCGGGTGAGGGTACTGTTCTGGTGGTACTTTTACGTGAGGGTCTTCCGCATAAGCGCCGGTTGGATGCTGGGGTTTTACTTCATCCTCCAGCTGGTCATGGTGTTCGTAGCAGGCGGCGCGAGCAACGTGGCCTACTGGGCGCATATAGGAGGTTTCCTGTCGGGGCTTGTGATAACGGCCGTGCTTGTCTCGCTCAAGGTCATAACAATACCCCAGGCCCCCGGCGCCGGCCGAACATCTTCCCGGATGCGCCTTGTCAACGAGTTCACGTCCCGCGAGGGTCCCAATGCCCCGGATGCGAACGTCAAGGTATACGGCAACGGGGCAGGGGCGTACAAGGTCGTTTCGAGCGGGGTTGCGGACTCGGTCGGGATGTCGGCCGAGCCGGCCGCGCGCATCAGCGCCATTCTTGCGGCCGTCTCATCGGGCGAGATTGCCAGGGCCGTAAAGGCCACCCACCTCGAGCTCGGCCTGCCGACGAAGTACGCCGCTCGTCCGGGGGCACTTACGAGAGTCGCCGACGCCTTCTATCACGAGAAGGTCTACCCTGTCGCCTTCCACGTCTACAGCACTTTCCTCGACAGGGCCCCAGGCGACGATGCGAGAATCCCGGAGGTGGAGTTTCGCGCCGGGATCATCGCCGCGCGGCACCTCGGCGACTTCACCGTGGCCGAGCGCCTGCTTGCCGACGTCGTCAGGAGGCACGAAAGCAGCGAACGCTGCCGCCTGGCCCAGAGCGAGCTCGACAAAGTCCGTGCAAACCTCGTCCGGACGACTATCGACGAGGACGGCGGTCTGCTCGGCGGCCCCTGTGCCATAATTCGACAGACGTCCGAAATGGTCAACATCTCCAGGATAGGCCGCCTCGTCTCAAAGGCCGCAGGCAAGCCCCTTGCGGACGTGACGCGGCTGCTTAAAGGCTCGATGGGCTTCGTGGCGACCGGCATGGAACCCGTGAAGGCAAAGATTCTCGCATCCGGGCTGCAGGAAAGCGGGATACCGGTACTCGTGGTTCCCGAAGAGAAGTTGATCGCCCTTCCGGCCGCCCAAAAAATCTCCTGGGCAGCAGTGAGAGAGGACGGCATCGAGCTTCGCACGGGCCTGGAGGGCTCCGGCGTCGTCACCGAGTGGGACCGGATTTTCTACGCGTCGGCCGGCAAGGTGGTGCTGACCAAGCGCAAGCGCGTCGTGGACGGCCTGGCCGGCGGGCTCGGAGGACGTCATTACGCCTCCATCGGCATAGGAAACGCTCCTGCAGTGCCGATTGACCAGGGGCCGAAGTGGGAGTTCAAGGAGGAGAAGGTGGAAACGCTCATCTTCGACATTTTCACCCTTGACCCCTTCACGTGCCTGCGCTGCATCGACGGAAAGATGGGGTTTCGCGGCTCGCCGCAGGCCGTCACAATGAGCTCGCACCTCAATTTTAAGCATCTCGTCAGCGACTTCCTGGCCTTCGGTCGAGGCGTGTCTACAAACGAAGGCGTCGAATTCATCGCCGCAAATGCCTCGCAAAGACAGTGGAGAAGGGCAACTTTCAATAGTATCAGGAACTTCGAACGCTATAATTACTGGCGGCTCCAACTGGAACAGTATGGCTGACGAAGCACGTATCCGGTTTCCCGGACCCCTTTTATTCAGGAAGGTTTCAATGACTATCCCGCCTCATAGGAATTGGGTTTGTTTGGTCGCATCGCTGGCTTTTTTGCTCCTGGTCGTCACCGCGCCGGCACGCACAGCCGAGACGCCTGCGGGGCAGGGGGGTGACCAGGCGCTCGTTAGTGACGCCCCGGACTCTCCCGGCGAATCCGGCGGCCGGGCCGACGCCGAGGCCCCGGTTCGCCTCACCCTCTCCGAAGCCATAGAAATGGCCCTCCGCAACAACCTCGATATTCGGATCGCCGGCTACCAGCCGCCCATTATGGCAACTGAAGTCGACGCCCAGCTTAGTGTCTTCGACCCGGTGTTTTCCTCCACGACAGGCTACTCCACGTCTCACAATCCGGTCTTCACCGTCTTCGCCGGCAAGCAGCCCCATACACGGACATGGAGCCACTCCACCGGCTTGCAGGTCAACACTCTTTCAGGCGGTGTCCTGGCGCTCTCGATGGCAAATTCCAGGACCGCCACGAACGATGCGTTCGTCAGTCCGGTGAGCCCCTATTACCAGACGATCGCGTCGCTGCAGCTGAGCCAGCCGTTGCTCAAAGGCGCCGGGACCGATATTGCCCGAAGCAACATCGTCATTGCCCAGAACAATTTCAGGATGAGTACCCTTGACTTCCAGAACAAGGTGATGAACCTCGTAGTCAACGCGGAGAACGCCTACTGGAACCTCGCCTACGCGCGGGCAAACATCAAGCCAAAGAAGAAATCCTTGAAGGCCGCTCTCGAGCTTCTGAAAAACAACAAGATCAAGTATGATGCCCAGGCGCTGCCAAGGGTTGAGGTAACACGCGCCAAGGCGCGCGCCGCAGAACGCGAGCAAGATCTCGTCACGGCCGAAGCCGTCCTCAGGAATACCGAAGACACATTGCGAGGTCTTCTCGGCCCTGACGCACTGCCGCTGCTCTCGACTGCGCCCATCATTCCTGTCTCGCCCGCGACGATACACGCCGAGCAACTTGAACTCGCCTCGTCGGTGAACTATGCCCTCGCCACGCGCCCGGACGTCCGCCAGCAGATGCTCTCCCTCGAAACCCGCGACATTCTCCTGGCCCGTGCAAAAAACCAGCTTCTCCCACAGGTTGATATCCAGGCAACCTATACCATCAACGGGCTCGGTACGACCTCCCACGATGACGCCGAAGACTTCGCCACGTTAGACAACACGGGCTTTTCGGCAGGCATCTCCCTGCAGGTTCCGCTCGGAAACCGCCGCGCACGCAGCGCTTACACCAGCACTCGCTACCAGAGACTCCAGGACATCACCGGCCTCGCGCTCCTGCATCAGAACGTGACTCTCTCCGTCAAGAATAGCATCCGGTCCATAGCCACAACTCTCAAGCAAATCGACACGACCAGCCTCAGGGTCGAAGCCGCCACCCAGCAGCTCTCAGACGAACGCGACAGGTACGACGTCGGCCTCAGCATCAGCCTGGACGTTCTCGACGCCCAGGAGGCCCTCCAGGAAGCCGAAAGCGCGAAACTGGCTTCAGTGTTTGCCTTCAACCAGGCAATGGCCAACTACTATCGCCAGACGGGCAAGATTCTCGAGCATCACAATATCACCGTCCTTCCGCCTGCCATAATCCACAGAGGCACCGAAACCTGCCTTCCGTAGGGTGGCTGAATAATGATGACTCGTAAGAAGAGATTGAAACTTTACATGATCTTTATCCTGCTTTTGATGGCGGCTCTTATTGGCTACAAGGTCTATCTTCTTATCTATGAAACGGATTACCATGCGCTAAACGCCAGCCATGTTGACCAGATCGAAACCGGGGTCCACGGTAAAACCACTTATAGATTCGCTGTTATCGGCAATATCAGGAATTCCATGCAGATTTTTGAAAAGCGCATCGGCCCCCTGATCAAAGACAATGACGTCGATTTTATGATATCCGTGGGAAACGCTGTTTACGACGGCACGGAAAGCAAATACCGTTTGCTCTACCGTGGCCTCAAGAAAATGGGTGTCCCGTACGTTATGGCCGCCGGTCACAACGAGGTCGAAGATTTCGGGGCCGGGAAATTTTACCGGCATTTCGGGCCTTACTTCTTTTCTTTTCATCTTGAAAACGCCTACTTTATTTTTCTCGATTCCAGCGGGCAAACGTCATGGAAATGGCAGCTTCGCTGGTTGAGGCAAGAACTTGCGGATGCCGACAGTTACCCCTACCGATTCGTTTTTTTGAATCATTCTCTGTTTTCTTTGCCGGGCTTTGACCCGAATGACACCCACTATGTGCTGGAAGAACACCTCAGCCGGGACTTGCGGCGTTTGTTTTCCAAGCACCGGGTGAGCGCGGTTTTTTCGGCCGGATATCCCACTTACTATGGACGCGTGTCTCAGGGTGTCCGGTACATTGTATCGGGCGGCGGCGGCGGATTGCTCCTTAATCGGCAACAACCCTACCAGTTTGTAAAAGTTGACGTAGGTCCGGGGCAGGTGGCTTGTGAAAACGTGGTCGCTGCCGACCGCCTGGGCACATTTCGCGAGCAACTGGAGACGCTGAAACTTTTCCTGCATTCGTTTTTCTATATGAGCCTTTTTAACTCACTACTGATTCTGGGCCTTGTCGGCCTTGTCGCGCTCAAACTGCACGCGCTGATTCTCCGCCAGGAACATTTGTACCAGGATTTCAGCATCGATGAAGAGGCGCTCTCGCAAAAGCCTCTTCGCGTGGCTATGTTCACCAACAACTACCTTCCGTTTATCGGCGGGGTATCCCTTTCCGTCTACCGGCTTTACCGGGGGCTTGTTCGGTTGGGCACAGCGGTAAAGGTTTTCGCGCCAGCCTATCTGCAACCGTGGACAGATCCCGATGACGGCAGCGTCTTGCGATGTCCCGCGCTCTTCCATATCCGGTCGGACCACTTTCCGATTGTCAATGCCTTTTCCCGAGGAATCGAGGTGTCGTTCAAACGGTTTGGCTGCGACCTGGTGCATGTACACGATCCTTTCTGGCTCGGCAAGAAAGGGATGCGGCTCGCCAGGAAACGCGGCATACCGGTGGTTTTTACCTACCACATCCGGTTGGAACGCTATACGCATTACTTGCCGTTTCCGGGTACGGCTTTTAAAAAGCTCCTTGCTCATTTCCTGATCAAGCGCTTTGCCAACCACTGTGACGCTATTATCACCCCAATGCCGTCCACCGAAGAATACTTGCGGAACCTGGGTGTCAGCGCACAGATCGAGACAATTCCTACTGGTATCAACATCGAGGATTATAAACAATGGTCTCCGCAACAGGTCCAAACGCTGCGAGATCAATACACCGCCCCAGGCGAACGCCTTTTGATAAGCGTTTCGCGAATGGCCAAGGAAAAGAACCTTGATTTTCTCATCGCCGGGCTGGCGAAAGTCAATAAGCAAACCCCGATCCCCTTCAAATGCCTGTTGGTGGGAGAAGGCCCGGAGAAGAAACGGCTCGAGGAAAAGGCGGCAGCGCTTGGCATACAGGATCAGATTGTCTTTACCGGCACTCTAACCCCGCACGAAGTTGTTCGGTACTACCTGGCCGCCGATCTTTTCGTGTTCGCCTCGACCTCCGAAACCCAGGGAATGGTGTTACTGGAAGCCATGGCCGGCGGCTGCCCTGTAGTGGCGGTGCGGGCCAGCGGGGTCTACGACGTGGTCAAAGACGGGTACAATGGATTCAAAACCGCTGAGAGCACCGATAGCTGGGCGGAAGCGATCGCAAATCTATTGCCAGACAGCTGGCGGCTGTCTGACTTGGCTGAGAATAGCCGGGCGTTTGCCAAGGACTATTCGGTTGAAAAGATTACAGAACAAGTGTTAAGACTTTATCGACGCGTGGTTGTCCTCAGAAAATCAAAAAACTCTTGATCAAGAGTCAAGTCTTGTAGGGTCGGCCCTCCACGGCCACCAGTGCCACAAAGCGTCCATAGGGACGCCGGTTACCGCGTGCGGAATATGATCCACACGGCGGGTATGGCATACCCGCCGTGGCACACATCAACCGTAGGGGCGCGATAAATCGCGCCCCTACAAAGCCACCAGTGCCACAGGGTCTCCGTAGGGGCGAGGCATTGCCTCGCCCGCGGAAGGTCAGTTGATTGCCACGAACAACGTCCGTGGCCCCCTTAGCAAAAAGGGGGCGAAGCCCTCCCGCACCCTACACAGTCACCAGTGCCACATAGCCCGATAGCAGGAACGGGTCGAAGACGGCCCGCATCTGATCACGCGCAATTCCCCCGCAGGCAATTCTCGGGCAATTCGGCACCCAGGCCACCACGCAGGTCACGCAGGGCCCCTGGAGGCTTCCCGGATCTGCAACGTCCGATAATAGATGTTATGTTACCTCAACAGGCACGCTTGTGCAGAAGTATCTCCCTTGGCTGCAAGCAGTTATGCTAAATGTGGATAACTGCGCCTTCGAGGTGTGGATAACTTGCGGATAACTCGGGCTGCCGGTCCGGGGCAAATTGCGTGGCGCGCCGGATGACAATTTTGTCCGGGTGACAATGTGACAGC
>JAGHCE010000220.1 GCA_021160625.1 Planctomycetota bacterium
CGATACAGGCGGCAAACTGCGAGCCGAACTTCGTCTTTCCGAAAATCGTCGCCTGGAACTTGCGACCCCTGGCGTCGGCAAGGTTTCTCATCCCGCCGATGACAAACTCGCGGACTATGATGACCAAGACCACCCACGTCGCCACCAGACCCCAGGAGAGAAAGATAACGTACGACCCCGTCGCAAGCACCCTGTCGATGTAGGCGTCGGCGACGCGACCGAAGTCGGTAACCGAGTTAGTGCGCCTGGCCACCATCCCGTCGAGGATGTCCGTAGCGCCTGCCGCAAGGAGGAGACCCAACGGCAGCAGCATCCACCCGCCCGGAGGCAACAGGAGCAAAAGCGCGAAGTACACGAGCGAGAGAAACAAGCGGCTGAGCGTCAGCACATTAGCGGCCGTCATCGTTTAATCTCCGCAACGAGGTCATACTCCTCGACCCCGGTTATCTTGAAGTTCACAATCTCACCCGGCTGGGCGTCGCCGGTCGTCAGGACCGTGCCGTCCACCTCAGGGGCGTCGCCGTAGGTGCGGCCGGCAAGCTCCAGGGTGTCGCGGCCGCTTGGGCCGTCGATTATGCCGCTTATCGTCGAGCCTTCAAGGGAGGCGTTTTGTTCCAGGGCGATTTGCCGCTGCGTCTCCATCAGGATATCGAGGCGATGCTCTTTCTCATCCTCGTCAATCTGCCCCTCGAACCCAAACGCAGGCGTCCCCTCTTCCCTGCTGTAGGCGAACGCACCGAGGCGCTCGAACCGGGCCTCGGCTACGAAGTCGACCATCTCCCGGAACTCTTCATTTGTCTCCGTGGGAAAGCCCACGATAAACGTCGTCCTGATGAAGACATGCGGGATGCGGCGGCGGATGCTCTTGACAAGCGCTTCGGCACCTGTGCGGGTGACTTTCCGGCCCATCCGGGACAATATCCTGTCATTTATGTGCTGAAGCGGCAGGTCGACATACGGCACTATCGGGTGCCCCTTTTCAATCGCGGCCAGGATATCGTCCGTGAAATGCGCCGGGTGCGCATAGAGAAGGCGCACCCAGCCTGCGGGATTGAGCCTTGCAAGCTCGGTGAGCACTTCGGAGAGCCTTTCTCTGCCGTAGAGGTCGATGCCGTACCGGCAGGTGTCCTGGGCAATGACGTTTATCTCGACCGCGCCGTCCGAAAGGAGCTCCTCGGCATCGGCGATTACGTTTTCTATCGGACGCGAGCGCATAGGTCCCCGGATGTACGGGATGGCGCAGTAGCTGCAGCGGTTGTCGCAGCCTTCGGCTATGCGCAGGTAGGCGATGTGTTTTGCGGTGATGCGCAGGCGCCGGCGGTCGTCGTCTTCCGGGTGCGGCAGGGGCCGAGCCCGGCCGGTCATCTCCCGCTCGAGCAGCTGTACGTTCTTGCGCGTCAGGATGCCGGTGAAGAAATCCGCCTCGGGAAGTTCGCTTGCCAGCTCGGCGCCATAGCGCTGGGAGAGACAGCCCGTGACGGCGATCTTGAGCGACGGGTTCTCTTCCTTGAGCCGGGCTATTTCGAGGACGGTTTCGATGGACTCGCGCTTGGCATCTTCGATAAAACCGCAGGTGTTTATTACTATCCAGTCTGCGGCGGTGATGTCCTCGACGAGCACCACGCTCCCGCCGATAATCTGCCCCAGGGCGCGTTCCGTGTCAACGAGGTTTTTCGGGCAGCCAAGGGAGATGACGCCGAGTCGGACTGGCATCGCCGGGGGCATCTTCAGAGGGACCGGTTTTTCTTGAGCTGCTTTTGCATCTCGTCCCACTGCTCACAGGTGTAGAGGACCTCTCGGGCCTGCGAACCCTTGTAGGGGCCGAGTATCCCGCCTTCGGCCATAAAATCAATGAGGCGCGCCGCGCGGCCGTAGCCGATTTCGAGCTTACGCTGGAGGAGCGAGACGCTGCCGCGCTGGTTTTCTATGACCATACGCACCGCCTGGTCGTAGAGCGGGTCACAGCTGCCGTCGCCGGCACCATGGCCGCCCGCGCCGGCGCTTTTCTCTTCTGCCTTCCACTCGACGAGCTCCTCGTCGTAATCGGGGGTGGCCTGCTCTTTGACGAACTCGGTCACCCGGCGAATTTCGTCGTCAGAGACGAAAGTGCCCTGGGCCCGGATGAGCTTGGCGGTCGCAGGCGGCAGGAAGAGCATATCCCCCTCGCCGAGGAGTTTTTCGGCGCCGCTCTGGTCGAGTATGGTGCGCGAGTCGATGCGGCTGAAGACCTTGAACGAGACCCTTGCCGGGAGGTTGGACTTGATAAGCCCGGTAATGACGTCCACCGAGGGCCGCTGGGTCGCCAGGACGAGGTGAATGCCCACGGCGCGCGACTTCTGGGCGAGCCTCGTTATCGAGGCCTCAATCTCCTTGGCCGACATCGTCATCAGGTCCGCCAGCTCGTCGATTATGATAACGATGTAGGGCAGCTTATCGGGCAGCTCGATGTCGGCGTCGTCGGGCACCATAAGCTTTTCCCGCAAGCCCGAGGGCCCGAGCTTATTGTATCGCGAGATGTGGCGCACACCCACCGCCGAGAGATAGTCGTAACGCGCATCCATCTCGACACACGCCCATTCGAGTATGGCGGCAGCCTTCTTAACGTCGGTGACCACCGGGCACATAAGGTGAGGCAGGTCCCTGAAGACCGCCAGCTCCACCATCTTCGGGTCCACTAAGAGGAACTTCACGTCGTCGGGATGTTTTTGCATCAGGACGGAGAGGATTATCGAGTTTATGCAGACGCTCTTGCCCGAGCCGGTGGTGCCCGCAATAAGGAGGTGCGGCATCTCGGTGAGGTCCGACACGATGGCCTCGCCCCTTGCGTCGCGGCCCACGTATATGGGAATACGCGCCGTCTTCCTGGGCCGCTCGGAAAGAAGCTGCTTGAGGTTGACGATGGACTTGGCGGCGTTGGGGACCTCCACGCCGATCGAGTCGCGTCCGGGAATAGGCGCCACTATGCGGACGCTGGGGGCCTTCAAGGCCATCGCAATGTCGTCGGAAAGCGACACGACACGTGTTACTTTTATCCCCGGCGCAAGCGCAATCTCGTACTGCGTAATCGCGGGGCCCGTCTCAATCCCGACAATCTCCACCTCTATGCCGAACTCGGCAAGCGTCTCCTTGAGAACCTGCGCCTTCTCCTGGATAAACTCATCCCGGCCCTCGGTGCTCTCGGTGACCGTGTCCTCCAACAGCGACACCGGCGGAAACCGGTAGCCCTCCTCGCTAACAGCCGCAGCAGCAGGGATATGATGTGTCCTTGGGGCCGCCTCGGCAGGAGACTCGGCCTCGGCCGTCCTGCGGGCCGGCTCGGGGCTCGGCACTCGGACGGGCACAGGAGCGGGTTTTTTCGCGACGGCCGGCTTGACATCCTCCGGGCGCGTAACGTGTGCGGGGGCCGGCGGGCGCAACGGGTGCGCCTTCACCCGGCGCACCACGAAGTGCAGCATCCTGGTGAGGACGGCCCTTGCAAAGCGCACGATGCCCAGAGCAAGTCGGCCCGCAGGCGACACCACCATAAAGTCGGTCGCCAACAGCAGGCTCAGAACCGCCGCCAGCCCAAGGACCACGTAGGCCCCCGTAACGCCGAAATAATGACTGCAGTAATGGGCGGTAACGCTCCCGACGGTGGAAGGGAAATGCAGACCGCTTCCCGCAAGGGCGCTCACGGCGCTCACTGCGACAACCAGCAAAACGGAGCCCAGGATCTTGAGATATGCATCTGAAAGCCGCTGGCGGCTCCCCAGCAACAGATATGCCCAGAAAACCGCCAGCCCCACGGCAAAAGAGACGGCGGCCGTGCCGAAATAGTGAATGAGAAAACTCGAGAAGTACGCCCCCGTCACGCCGCACCAGTTGCGTATATCCTTCCCGCTCGACCAGTTCCAGCCGCCGGGATCGCTCTCGCTGTACGAGACGAGGGCCAGGCACGCGAAAACCGCCGCCGCCGCAAGCACTAAGCCGAGAATAATCCGTACTTTGCCGTGCTTATCCATAGGCACTATATCGGCCCTCAGTCACCGACTCTCCCGCGAAAAAGGGCCTCTGCTTCGTCCAGGATGAGACCCGCCAGGTGCGCCTTCCGGACCTCGCCGAGCACTTTCGTCCGCCCGTCTGGAAAAACGAATGTGAAGACCGCTTTCTCGGCGCCGAAGGACGCCGGGCCGTTTACGACGATGAAATCCATCGACTTGACCACGGCCTTTCTGAGCGCGTTTTCCACAGGCGTTTCCACCTCCATAGCAAACCCGACGAAGACCCGGCCGCCCTTTGCCGGCGCAAGCGAGGCCAGAACGTCCCTCGTCCCAACCAGCTCCAGCGTGAGCAAATCGGACTTCCTGCGCTTGCCCGAAGCCCTCGCCGCGGGCTTCCAGTCGCCCACCGCTGCCGCCATTACGATGCAGTCAGTTTCTTCCAGACAACCGGCACACAGCTCGTAGAGATCGTCAACCGACTCGAAAGGCGACAGCCGCACACCTTCGGGAGATTCCAGGCACACCGGGCCGCTCAAGAGATGCACATCGTGGCCTCGCCGGGACGCCTCGGCGGCCACGAGATAGCCCATCCTCCCCGACGACGGGTTCGAGATGAAGCGCACGTCGTCGATGTACTCCCTTGTGGGACCTGCTGTGACAAGGATTCGCAAGATACGCTTCCCGTGAAGTGCCAAAACTTAAAGATTAGCCGAGCACCCGCTCCACGACGGCCAGGATCTCTTCCGGGTCAGCCATCCGCCCGATGCCTTTCGAGCCGTCAGCCAACCGCCCCTCGGCGGGGCCGACGAACTCGCATCCCAGCTCCACGAGGGTCTTGATGTTGCGCTGGAGTGCAGGGGCAAGGAACATCCCGGAATTCATCGCAGGCGCGTAGATTACGGGGGCTTTCGTCGTCATCAGGAGGCAGGAAAGGGCATCGTCGGCGATTCCCAGGGCCGCCTTGGCGAGGATATTGGCGGTGGCCGGCGCCACGACGACGCATTCGGCGCTTTTGGCCAGCGCCACGTGCTCGGCGTCAAAAGTATCCGTCGAATCCCAGAGGTCCGCTATGACCTCCCTGCGCGTAACGGTCTGGAAGGTAAGCGGCGTGACAAAGCGCATCGCGTTGGCCGTCATCACCGTCGTCACACTCGCCCCCGCCTGCACAAGGGCGCTGGCGATATGAACCGCCTTGTACGCCGCCACCGAAC
>JAGHCE010000011.1 GCA_021160625.1 Planctomycetota bacterium
GGGTGCTCCACCTCGCAGGCTACCGGGACGATACGCCCGCGAGCAGGCGCCGGATGAGGACCGCCGAGGCCGCCGTCGGGCAGATTCTCCAAGCGAACCCGCCGCGGCCGTAGGAACCCAATGCGCCGCGGCCTCCGCAAGCGAGAAACGCCCCGACGGCAGCACCAGGCGGCCCAACGCGAGGCGCGGGTTTGTCCTGTGTCAGGAAAAGGAGCCTTGATAGAAATGACCGAGCCCCTCACACTTGCCGTTTTCGCGGCACTCTCGCTCGTGGCGGCGCTTTTCCACCGCGCTTTGTGCTCGGCCTCTCCCGCCCGGCTTGAGGAACTAAACGACAAGTACCGCTCCTACGACAAACTCCCCGACATAGACGACGCGACGGCAACCGCCGGGGCGCTCAAGATCGGCGTCTACGCGGTGCTCGTATCCTTCATATCAATCCGTACGTTCGCTGCGCTCGAAGGGGCAACTGCGGCGTACATCGCGGCAGTGGCCGCATCGGTGGCGGCGCTTGCGGTCTGCGAGGCGGTGGCGTTGGTGGGAGCGGGGCACCACTCGGGGCGAATGCTCTACCGGGTGCTGCCGCTGGTGAGCGCCTTCTCCTCGGTGGGCACGGCGATGCTTACCGTGGGCGGGGCCCTCGGAGGCTTTTTCGCAAGGCTTCTCGGGCGCGAGGCGCCGCTGGCGCCCGACGAGGCCGCCGAGGAAGAGATGCTTGACGCGGTAAGCGAAGGCGAACGCCAGGGCGTAATCGAGGACCAGGAACGCGAGATGATCGAGAGCATCATCGAGTTCAAGGACGTCGAGGTCGCCGAGGTTATGACGCCGCGCACCGAGCTTACAAGCTTGAGCGGCGATACGAACCTTCAGGAAACGATCCCCACCATCGTGGCCAGCGGGCACAGCCGCCTGCCGGTCTGGTCCGAAAACGCCGACAACATAGTCGGCGTGCTGTACGTAAAAGACATCCTCCAACATATCGACACCCCCGGGGGCCTCGACGCCACCGTGCGAAGCGTGATGCGCGCGCCTTACTTCGTCCCGGAGACGAAGATGGTAAACGATCTGCTGCAGGAGTTTCGCGCGATGAACATTCATATGGCAATAGTCCTCGACGAGTACGGAGGGACATCCGGCATAGTGACGATCGAGGATATACTCGAGGAAATCGTGGGTGAAATCGAGGACGAGTTCGACGGCTACGAGCCCCCCGACATCAGCAGCACCGGTGAGGGTCGGGCCTTCGTCGCCGGGCATACGCCGATAGACGAGGTCAACAAGGCGCTGGGTACGACACTCAGCGAAAACGACGAATACGAGACCATCGCGGGGTACGTGCTTTTCCGCACGGGGAGAATCCCGCGGCCCGGGGAGACGTTCGAGTGGGAAGGCGCCGGCTTCCGAATACTGGAGGCCGACGAGCGCCACATAGAGCAGCTCACGGTGGAGGTGTCCGAACGCGCCGACGGACACCTGGACCGCAAAGAGGAGTGAGGCGAGAGTGGCGATTGAGAAGGCGACTGGGATAACCGTACGCCTGGCCGACTACAGCGAGACGAGCCAGATTGCGACATTCGTCACGGACGTCGCCGGCAGGCTCTCGGCCATAGCCAAGGGCGCCAGGAGGACCAACAGCGCCACAGGCGGGCCGCTGGACCTGCTGACGGTAAACGAGATAGTCTTTTCCACATCGAGGTCCGGCGGGCTTGCGACGCTGAGGGAAGCCCGGACGATGGAGCAGTTCCCGGCCCTCGGCAGGTGTGTGCCTCGCTACTACGCGGCGCTCTACTGTGCGGAGGTTTCAGCCTTTTACAGCGAGGGAAGCGAGGGTTCGAGCGGACATTTCGACCTGCTCAGGGACTCGCTTCGCGCCCTCTCAAACGTGCAGGAGGAGTCGCTGACGAACATCCTGTTCTATTTCGAAAGCCACGTGCTGGCGGTCTCGGGGCTCTCGCCGAACCTGGCGACCTGCGCGCGCTGCGGCAGAGGGGTCCCCACGCGGGGGCCTGCCCGCATCTCGCTTGAAGACGGGGGCCTCCTGTGCGACGCCTGCAGCGGCGGCGTTGAAATCAGGCGTGGCAGCCTCGCCGCGCTCAGGCGCATCTTCGAATCGACACCGCAGAATGTGCAGCGCCTGAAGCTCGGCCGTGACCTGCACAGGGACGTAAGCGGTTTCCTGGCCGCCGCGGTGGCCCACGGTGCGGGGCGTGTGCCGCGCCTCCTTCGCTACGTCAGGCCGGACGCCGGGAACATCCGGCAACGATGGATGGGCGCTCCAGTGAATCGCTAAGCGAACGTGGTGTCGGCGCCGCAGGATGGGTACCGGCGGATGGGCGCGCCGGGCAGACAACGGGACGAAGCAACTTGATAAGAAGAGGCCCCAACCTATAATGTGTGATATGAGATGCCGTCCAGCATAAATCCTGCGACTGCGTGCCGGAGATGGTCATATGAAGTCCGCACTTGAGACTGCGTTAAGGGCGTCACTGGCGGTAGCAGCGCTTGGGCTGCTTTCGGCCGCAGCGGCGGCCGGCATTGTATGGACTCCCGAAAAGGGCTGGTGTAAATCCCCCGACACAGAGGCTCTGAAGGGTTCCGCAGAGTTTGACCGCGCCTTCGAGCTCTATGTCGCCGGCAAGTACTCCAAGTCGTCACATATCCTCGAAAACGTCGTCGAAACGGCCGCTGGGCCGCTGAAAGAAGACGCCTCGATACTCCTGGCCGAATGCCTCCTAGGAAAAAAGGACTACAGGGGCGCGCTGGCCGGGTTTGGGGCGTTTGCTAGGGACTATCCCGGCTCCCGTCACCTTTCCAGGGCGATGGAGGGGCAGCTTGAAATTGCGCGGGCATTGTTGTCAGGAGAAAAAATCAGGCTCTTCGCGCTGCGGATATGGCCGGCTTACTGGCTGGGCGAAAAGGCGGTCGACAAGATCGCCTCGGCGCGGCCACTGAGCATCTATGCCCGTAAGGCGCAGATGGTTCTTGCGCGGTCGTATTTCCGCAGGCGCCTCTACATAGAGGCGGCGGCGACGTACAGGCAGGCCGTCGAGCTTTTCCCCAACGGCCCCCACATAGCGGAAGCCCTTCTGGGCTTAAGCAGGAGCTACATTGAGGACACGGCCGGCCCCGGCTACAATCCCCTGCCCTATTACGGGTCCACCTCGGTGGCGCGGGACCTGCTGCGGACGTATCCGGCCTCACCTGAGGCGAAGGCGGCTCTTGATGTGGAAACGAAGGCCGCGATCGGCCTGTCTCGGCACTACTTTGCCATAGCAAAATGGTACCTCAAGATGGGTAAGACCAATGCGGCGGTGGTCTACTTCGGCAAGGTCTCAAAAGAGTATCCGCAGACCCGTTGCGGCAAGAGGGCGAAAGTTCTCGTGGAAACCCTGAGCGGGACCGCAGGGGACAAAGATGGGAAGTAGAGAGACACTCGCCGGACTTTCGCTGGCGCTGGTCGTCGCCCTGGTGATATCCGCAACCGGTTGCGGCTATCACGCAGGCTACGCGGCCAGGAAAGACATAGGGACCGTTGCCGTCGGCGTTTTCGGCAACCGCACGTTTTACCGCGATATCGAGACCGATTTCACAAGGGCGGTGATATCCGAGATTCAAAAGAACACGCCCTACAGGATCGTCGCGTCCGGTGAGGCCGACGCAATACTGGAAGGCGAAATAGTCTCCTACCGCAAGACTATGCTGCAGGAGAGTGCCGATGACGAGCCCATGGAAGTGCAGGTCGTCCTGACGGTGAACGCGACGCTCAGGAACCGGCGAAACGGTGCAGTGCTCTTCAAGAACAGCGTGCGGGAGGCCGAGGACTATGCGCCGGCGGCCGGCGAAAACGAGAGTGGAATGTGGCCCCGGCTTTCGCGCCGCACGGCCGAGCTCCTCGTGGAGCGGGCCTTCGACGCCGACTGGTAGACAGCGCGGCCGGGCGTAGCGGCCGGAACGAGTATTTTTCGGACGCCTGGGAGAAATGATGGAAAACAAGGGCCAGGAGCCGGGTGGGGGCAAACAGACAAAGCCCCCTGCGCGCTTTCAGCCTCCGCGGGCGGTCCTTATGCTGCTTCTGGCATTCGGGCTGATATACCTGCTGACGATGATTCTCGCAAAGCCGATGGGCAGCTCCGACAAGCCGCGCCGCAGCGACTTCGATGAGCAGCTCAAGACCGGCAAGGTCACGTTCGTCGACATAACCCCCAGCCGTGCCAAGGTCACCCTCAGCACCGGCGCTGAGGAATATGAGAAGTACCAGTTCGCCCTTACAGGCACAGACGACGCAGCGAAGCTGGGCGAGCAGCTCACCGCGTACAACGAAGCCCATCCTGACGCAAAGATAAGCTACGACACACACGGGGAAAACAAACTGCTGGGGTTTCTGCTGACGGTCGTGGCACCGTCTGCAGTCCTGCTGCTTTTGTTGTACTTCGTATTCTTCCGATCTATGAGCCGCGCCGGCGGGTCGGGGGTGCTTTCCTTCGGCAAGAGCCGCGCGAAAGTCGCGGCCAAGGGCCAGATCAAGGTGACATTTGACGACGTGGCCGGGATAGAGGAGGCCAAGGAAGAGGTCCAGGAGATAATCGAATTCCTCAGGAACCCCGAGAAGTTCCGCCGTATCGGCGCGCGGGTTCCAAGGGGCGTGCTGCTGGTGGGAGCACCGGGGACGGGCAAGACCCTTCTCGCGAAGGCCATAGCCGGCGAAGCGAACGTGCCGTTCTACAGCATCTCCGGAAGCGATTTCGTGGAGATGTTCGTGGGCGTGGGCGCCTCCCGTGTGCGGGACCTCTTCCGCCAGGCCAAGGAAAGCGCGCCCTGCATCATATTCCTCGACGAGATAGACGCCGTGGGCCGCAAGAGGGGCGGCTCGTTCACCGGCGGCGGCCACGACGAGCGAGAACAGACGCTAAACGCCATTCTCGTGGAGATGGACGGGTTCGAGTCCGACCAGAGCGTGGTTATTGTCGCGGCCACGAACCGCCCCGACGTCCTCGACCCGGCGCTCAAGCGCCCCGGGAGGTTCGACCGTGAGGTAATGGTGGATATGCCCGACGTCAAGGGACGCGAGCAGATTCTCAAGGTCCACGCGCGCAAGGTGAAGATGGCGGATGACATCGACCTGAGCATTATGGCGCGCGGGACGCCGATGTTCACGGGGGCCGACCTTGAAGCGATAATCAACGAGGCGGCCATCCTGGCTGCGCTCAATGACCAGGAGGTCGTGACGATGCCGGACCTCGAGGAGGCTAGGGACAAGGTGCGGTGGGGCCGCCAGCGTCGCTCAAGGGTAATGACCGCCGAAGACAACCGGATAACGGCATTCCACGAAAGCGGCCACGCCGTCGCCACCAAGCTCCTCCCCGAGGTCGAGCCACTCCACAAGGTCACGATCATCCCGCGCGGGATGGCGCTGGGCGCCACGATGCAACTGCCGGAAAGAGACAAGTACCACGTCAGCCGCAAGGAGCTTCTTGGGAACATTGTGTGTCTTCTTGCGGGCCGCGTGGCCGAGGAGATGTTCTGCGACGACATCTCAAGCGGCGCCAGGGACGACATTCGGCGAGCCACCGGCCTCGCGAGACTTATGGTCCGCGAGTGGGGGATGAGCGACAATATAGGCCTGGTTTTTTACGGAGACGACGAGACGGAAAACACCTTTGAACCCCTCAAGACCAGGTCTTTCAGCGAGGCGACGGCTGTCGAAATAGATGACGAGGTCAAGAATATCGTCGACTCCTGTTACAAGCGGACCAGGAAAATCCTCGGGGAACACCGGGGAGCGCTTCAGCGCGTCGCCGAGGCGCTTCTCGAAAAGGAGGTCCTCGAAAGCGCTGACGTCGAGGCCCTTATGAAAGACCAGAAGCAGGTCGCCGAGGTGGTGAAGCGACTCGACCCTGAGAGCCTTGAAAGCGCCGATGGTGACACGCTTTTGAAAGACCCTGCGGACCAAGATATAAGTGCCGGGCCCGAATCTGCCGATGAGGGATAGGCCCCGGTGCCCACAAGCCGTGTACAGAGGGAGACAGAGGCGCATTCGCCTTTGCCGCACAGCGGGGGATTGCCTATGAATTCCCAGGCTCTCGCGGCGCGTTTCAATCCACGCGTCATAGACAGCGTGTCGGGTGCCGACACCACAGAGCATCCCGCCGGCGCCGGTCTCGTCCTTGAAGGCGACGGGGCAACCAGGCGCCAGACACGCTTCCTTGCGGTGCGCATAGACCGCGTAGGGCTGCCCCTGGCACAGCGCCTGCGGCAAGCGGCGCTTTCCGCGGGCGCTTCGGCGACAATCGGCAACCCGGTCGACGCCGCAGTGCCCCGGACGCCGGTGACAATAGCGGCGACCCGCGGGCAGTACCGGAACATCCTGGACAGGCTGAGGTCTGCAAATGGTGAGGGCACAGGACTGGCCGACTGCCTTGACGAGACGCTTCGCAACTACGAGCGCACCGACTACTCGCTTGCCCTGCCAGACGGGCAACTGCCGCTTGGGGCCGGTCGGCCGGTCATTATGGGCATCCTCAACGTCACGCCGGACTCGTTTTCGGACGGCGGGCGCTATGTCGAGGTCGATACGGCCGTCGAGAGGGCCCTTGAAATGGTCCGACAGGGCGCCTCGATAATCGACGTCGGCGGCGAATCCACCCGACCGGGAAGCCTTCCCGCAACCGCCGACGAAGAGGTGTCGCGCGTCGTCCCCGTTATCGAGGCCTTCTCAAGGCAGAGCCTCTGCCCCGTGTCCATCGACACTTCCAAGCCGGAGGTAGCCCGGGCGGCCTTTGGGGCCGGGGCATCGATCATAAACGACATTACGGCGCTCGGCGACGCCGAAATGGCCGCCTTTGCGGCCGAGCGCGGCTGCCCGGTGATCCTGATGCATATGAGGGGCACACCCAGGACGATGCAGGAAGCACCCGTCTACGAGGATCTGATGGGGGAAATAACGCTTTTCCTGAGAAAGGCCGTCGACACCGCGGTGGCGGCGGGCGTGCGGCGCGAACAGATAGTGGTGGATCCGGGCATCGGTTTCGGCAAAACGCTTGCCCACAACCTCAATATTTTGCGCAGTCTTAAAGTACTGGCGTCTCTGGGACGACCTATACTGGTAGGAACGTCACGCAAGTCGTTTATCGGCGCGATTTTGGATGCACCCGTGGACGAACGCCGTTTCGGCACGGCGGCCTCGGTGGCCCTGTGCGCGGCCGGAGGCGCGCATATCCTGCGGGTGCACGACGTCGGGGAATGCCTTGACGCGGCGACGGTCGGTGCGGCCATTGCCGAGGGGTCTTTCAGGGAGATTGGCAGTGAGTGAGATTATCGCCAGGGTGATAAACGCGCTGCCCGCCCCGGAAGCCCTCATCGAGATACCGCTTATCGCGCTGGTGGTGTATCTCGTGCTGCGGACGCTTCACGGCACGAGAGGTGAGGGCGTTTTCAAGGGACTGGTCTTTGCGCTGACCATAGCGGCGATCGCGGTGTCGCTTCTGATTTCCAAGCTGAAGCTCGAGCAAATGAGCTTCCTCCTGAGGGGCTTTTTAACCACACCGGTGCTGGCACTGGTGATCCTCTTTCAGCCGGAGCTGCGCCGGGGTCTCGTCCGCCTCGGCAAGACACGCTTCCTGAGAACGCTCCTTAAGGGAGAGGAGTCCGCCCTCGAACAGGTGGCCGAGGCGGCGATGCAGCTCTCGAAAATGAAGATAGGGGCACTTATAGCCTTTCAGAGGGATGTGGGGCTTGAGGACTTCATCGAGGGCGGCACCAGGCTCGATGCGGACGTCACATCCGAGTTGCTGATGACCATTTTCTGGCCGGACACGCCGCTTTCCGACGGCGGCGTAGTAATACAGAACCTGCGGGTAGCTGCGGCGGGGTGCATCTTCCCGCTCTCGGAGAGTCCCCACATCGACCGCCGGCTCGGAACGCGCCACCGGGCGGCGATAGGCCTGACGGAGGACAGCGACGCGGTGGCGCTGATCGTCAGCGAGGAGACTGGAATAATCTCGCTTTCGGTCGGCGGGCAGATTATCCGGAGCCTCAACAAGGAGCAGCTCTTCGGAAGACTCAGGCACCTCATCTCGATCGAGAAACCGGAAAAAACCCGCAAGGGATAGAAGTGCGAAAACTGCGCCCGCCGCCGCGAAGTCGCGCGGGTGCCGGCTCTACGGGCTTTACGCCCCCGGAGGTTTTCAATGAAGGTTCCGTTTGCGTCGCACCTGGGTACAAAGGCAATGGCCCTGGTGCTCGCCGCGTTTCTCTGGGGATTTGCATATACGCAAAACCTCCAGAAAACGCACACAAGATACCGGGTGCGCTTTTCGGCGCCGGAAGGTCTTCGCGTTGACCCTCCGGACAGGGAAATTCGCGTAAAGGTCAGCGGCCCGCGCAGGATCGTCGAGAAACTTCGCTCGGACACGGTCCGTAATCTCGAAAAGAAGATAACCGAGGACGAGGTCAACACTCACGAAGGAGAGGACAGCTTCTCGGTAGCCGTCAGCGTCACACAGGAAGACCTAAACGGCGAGCAGGGCCTGACCTTCCCTGACCTGCCGATGCCGATAACCGTTACGCTGTCGAGGGTGGCCACCAGGGAACTGCCCATAAAGCTCGTCGTGCGCGGCAATCCCGCACCGGGGTACGAATACGTTCCTGAGTACAGCGGTGTCAGGCCCACGAGGGTAAGCGTAACGGGGCCCCGGAGCCTTCTTGCCGTGAAGGACGTGTGCATATACACCAGGGAGTTCGACCTCAGCGGCCTGATGTCGTCCACGTTTTTCCAGCCGCGCGTCGCTGTCGACCCCAGGATCGAAGACACGCCCGTGCAAGTGGACCTGCCATACGTGGCCGTCTCGGTCATCGTCAGACCGGTCCACAAGGAGCGAACCTTCCAAAACCTGCCCGTGAAGATACTGCTCGACGACCAGCAATATCCCTACAAAGTGGACACCAAGCCCTCGACCGTAACGGTCACGGTCCGGGGCCCGGCGGCCGACATTGCACGCCTTGCGGCCGAGGACATCTTGGTCTTCGTGCGTGTAAAAAGCACCTTCCTGCCGATTGCCACGGCATACTTGGAAAAACCGGGGGTGGTGGTCCCGCCGCCGCTTGAAGCCACGGTGAATAAGGACAATATTGAAGTGGAGGTGAGCGAAAGGTGACTTCAAAGGAGGAAGCGATGCCTTCTGACACTCTGAGCCTGGACGAATATGCGCTTGCTCTGGGCCAGCGCGCGAAGGAAGCAGCCGCCGAGCTTGCCTCCATCGGCTCAAGCAAGAAGGATGCCGCGCTTCTGGCCATAGCGGCCAATCTCAGGGCCTCGGCGGACACCCTCGCCGCCGAAAACGCCAGAGACCTGGCCGCCGGGCGCGACGAGGGTCTCTCTTCGGCACTCATTGACAGGCTGGAGCTCACCGAAAAGCGCATCGAGGCAATGGCCGCCGGCCTCGAGGCGGTCGTAAGGCTAAAAGACCCGGTCGGCGAGATTATCTCCGGCTGGCGGCGGCCCAATGGACTTCTCATAGAGAAGGTCCGCGTGCCGATCGGCGTCATCCTTATGATATACGAGTCGCGGCCAAACGTGACAGCCGACGCGGCGGCGCTGACGCTCAAGAGTTCAAACGCCTGCATCCTTCGCGGCGGCAGGGAGGCCCTCCATTCCAACCTCGCCATCGCAGAGATTATGCGCACGGCAATCGAGTCCGAGGGCCTGCCCCCTGCGGCCGTACAGGTCGTCGAGACGACCGACAGGGCGCTTGTAGGCAAGCTGCTGGGCCTGACCGACCACATTGATCTGGTCATCCCGCGAGGGGGCAAGGGGCTCATAAAGCGCGTCGTGGACGAGAGCCGTATCCCCGTCATCAAGCACTACGAGGGCGTCTGCCACACGTACGTGGACAAGGCGGCGGACCTTGAAATGGCCCGCCAAGTATGCTTCAACGCCAAGGTGCAGCGCCCGGGCGTCTGCAACGCGATGGAAACGATGCTCGTTCACAAGGAGATCGCGGCCGCGTTTCTGCCGACGATGTGCGCACAGTTGGCCGAAGCCGGCGTTGAGCTGAGAGGCGACGAAGCAACCCTCAAAATCCGCCCCGATGTGAAGGAGGCCTCCGAAGACGACTGGTCGACTGAATATCTCGACCTCATTTTGTCGATAAAAGTCGTGGACAGCGTGGAGGAGGCCGTCGGCCACATAAGGAAGTACGGCTCCGGGCATTCCGACGCGATCGTCAGCCGGGACCTGCCCAGCGTGGAAACCTTCGTCAACGAGGTCGATTCGTCGGCGGTTTTCGTCAACGCCTCCACACGGTTCAATGACGGCGGACAGTTCGGCTTGGGCGCGGAAATAGGCATAAGCACCGGCAAACTGCACGCACGCGGGCCGATGGCCCTTGAGGA
>JAGHCE010000023.1 GCA_021160625.1 Planctomycetota bacterium
GGCCTACGGCCTCAGCCGCGTTCCCCCCGCCTCAAACTGTATACCATGTCGTGGCACAACTTGTAAACCATGTCATGGCACTTGACAATGCCTCGCCCCTACGGAGGCAATGTGGCACTGGCGGCTTGTCCACCAGTGGAGGAGTCGGGATGTCCAGGCGGGAGAAGATTGATCGCTGGTGGCGGCGGACCATCGCCGCCGATAAGGTAGGCGTTGTCGGCGCCGTTGCGCGCGGGGGCCTTTTCGCGGGTACGCTTCCGTTTGAGGCCGTGGCGCGCCTCAGGAACCTCTTCTACGACCGGGGCCTTCTCCCGGTGCTTACGCCGCCTGTGCCGGTTGTAAGTTTCGGCAACCTCACCGTCGGCGGCACCGGCAAGACGCCCGCCGTCATCTGGTGCGCTCGTTACCTTCGCGAGAAGGGCCTCAAACCCGGCATAGCGAGCCGAGGCTACAATCCGGGCGCCGAAGACGCCGCGCTGGCCAACGATGAGGCGGGTGTCATTTCTGAGGCCGCGCCCGACATCCCCCAGGTCCGGAATGCGGACCGGGCTGTCGCGGCGGCCTCCCTCGTCAGGGACCACGGTGCCAACGTGGTGCTGCTCGACGACGGCTTCCAGCACCGCCGCCTGCACAGGACGCTCGACTTTCTCCTCGTCGATGCCTTGAGCCCCTTTGGTCTGGGCTATATGCTTCCCAGGGGCCTTCTTCGTGAGCCGCTCTCATCGCTTCGCCGGGCGACCTGCATCATCGTCACGCGGTCGAACCTTGTTTCGAGCGACGCGCTCGTCGGTATCCGGCGCCGGATATGGGATATTGATGAGGGGATCAAGTTCGCCGAGGCCGTTCACCGTCCGACTCTGCTGGCGACCAGTGCCGGCGAGGAGGCTCCGGAAACATTGCAGGGCAGGCGTGTCTTCGCCTTTTGCGGGATTGCCAATCCTTATTCCTTTCTCGCCACGCTCACCAACCTCGGCGCCGACGTCGTAGGCATTCGGTCCTTCGACGACCATCACGCGTACACTGATGACGACCTGAAGACGGTTTTTTCGCAAGGCTCGGCTCGCGGCGCGGATATGGTCGTCACGACGCAGAAGGACCGCGTCAAGTGCGGCTGGCAGGAGGGGCGGGATATACCGCTGGGCGAGCTGCGCGTGGAGTTCGAGATTGTACGCGGCCGGCAGACGGTCGAGAGCGCTCTTGATTTCCTTGCATCGGGTATCCAGGGGTGACGCAGGTTTCCCTTAAGGAGAGCCTCGAATATCTTGCGCTGCGGGTTGCGGCGGGGGAGCTGCTGAAGCTGCCTCCACGGACGGCGATGTCGGTGTGTGAGGGGACGGGGCTTTTGGCGTACCGGGTGCTCGCGGGGCGCACGCGCGTGGGGCGCGAAAACCTGGCTGCGGCCTTTCCCCAGCTCGGCGCCGGCGAGGTCGAACGCCTTTTGAAGCGCGTTTATGCAAATCTTTTTCGTCTTGCGGGCGAGATCTTTTACCTGCGCCGGCTCGTTACCGCCGCCAACTGGCGGGATTACGTCGAGATAGAGAACGGAGAACGGGCGCTTGACGTGTTCCTCGAAGGCCGAGGGGGCATACTCATTTCGGCGCACCTGGGCAACTGGGAACTCCTCAGCCACGTCCTCACCTGGCTCGGATTACCGTCGCAGATGCTGGCCCGGCCCCTTGACAATCCGCTTCTGGACAGGTATATCCTTGGGCTGCGGGAATCGGGTCTGCAGCGGGTGATCCTGAAGCGAGGCTCCGGCGGCAGGGTAGAGCGGATTCTCGAAGACGGCGGCTTTATCTCGGTGCTGGTTGACCAGAACGCCGACCGCAAGGGTGCGTTCGTGCCGTTTCTGGGGCGGCTTGCAAGCACTTGGCGCTCGCCGGCGATTCTTTCGCAGAAGACGGGAGCGCCGATTGTGCCGGGTTGCTGCGTGCGCACAGGTGAGGGGATGAAGTTCAAGGTCATTGTAGGCGAGCCGATTTACCCGAGGGAGACCGCCGACGTTAGCGCGGAGACATTGAGGATTACGGGCGAGTTCACGCGGCTCCTGGAAAAGTGGGTGAGGACCTACCCCGAGCAGTATCTGTGGCTCCACCGGCGCTGGAAGACTCTTCCCGGGCCGAGAAGCTTGGTGGCATCCTGAGGGCAATGACTTGAAAGACGACAATCTTGACATAAACCGCCTTAAGACCTACTCCATCCGCGAGCGCCGCAGCCTCGTCGATTGCAAGGACTTCGCCTCACTGCCCGAGCCGGGCGCCTCGGTTGACGAGTTTGTCGCCAGCCTGCCCGGCATCCTCGCCGGAAAGGACTTCAAGGAGCTCACCAGCCGCCTGCGCGGAATCGCCGCTGCGGGTAGCCCGATAGTTTTTGCTATGGGCGCGCACGTGATAAAGTGCGGCCTCTCGCCGGTCGTGATAGACCTTATGAAGCGGGGCATCGTGACGGCCATTGCGCTGAACGGCGCCTGCGCTATCCATGACTACGAGATAGCGCTAATCGGCCGCACGAGCGAAGACGTCACCGAGGCGCTGCCTGAGGGGCGCTTCGGGATGGCTCGTGAGACCGCCGTGGCCCTGGCGCAGGCGGCCAGCACCGCGCGCGAAAAGGGCGCCGGTCTCGGGCGCAGCTTGGGTGAACTCATTATCGCACAAGACCTGCCGCAGCGCGGCTACAGCCTTTTCGCCGCCGCGGCCGAGCTCGGCGTCCCGGCAACCGTCCACGTCGCCATCGGCACGGACGTCGTCCATATGCATCCTGAGGCCGACGGCGCGGACATTGGTGCGGCGTCGCTGGAAGACTTTCGCATCGCCTGCGGCGTTGTGGCCGGGCTGTCAAAGGGTGCCTGGATCAACATAGGAAGTGCAGTACTGCTGCCGGAAGTCTTCCTGAAGGCGGTTTCCGTCGCCAGGAACCTCGGCGCGGACCTCGACGGCCTTGTGACCGCCAACCTCGATATGTTCGACCTCTACCGTCCACGCACCAACGTCGTCAATCGCCCGTCGGCGAAGGGCTACCAAGTTATCGGCCGCCACGAGATTATGCTGCCGCTTTTGAGGATGGCTCTTATCAGCCCCACGACTTAGAGCCTGTCCGGATAGGCTCTTAGGAGGAGAAGTGTATACGCAGCTCTTGAGTCTTTTGGAAAAGGCCGCCACGCCCACGATCGGCGTCGTGGGGGACCTGATGCTCGACCGGTATCTCTGGGGCGTTGCCGAGCGCGTGAGCCCTGAGGCGCCGGTGCCGATAGTTGAGATCGACCACTCGAAGACATACACGACGGTCGGCGGTGCGGGCTCGGTGATGCGCGACCTGGCGGCGCTGGGCGCCGAGGTGTGGGCCGCCGGCGTTATCGGGGAAGACGCCGCCGGAGAAAACATCGTCACGGATCTCGAGGCCGACGGCATCGAGACCTCGCTTGTGATAAGAGACGCATCCCGCCCCACGACGCTAAAGACCCGTGTCCTTTCGAGGAGCCAGCATCTCCTGCGCATCGACGAGGAGGAACGCCGACCCCTTGAAGCCGGTGACGTCGAGGCCCTGACGGCCGGCATCGCCCGGAGGCTTGCAGCAACAGACCTTGTCATCCTCTCCGATTATGACAAGGGTGTGCTCTCGGGTAATCTCATCTCGGCCGTGGCCGCCGCCGCGCGCAAGGCCGGCAAATCCGTCTGGGCCGACCCGGCCAGAGGAAGGGACTTTCGCGATTTCAGCGGCGTGAGGGCCGTCACGCCCAACCGCAGGGAGACCGAGGAGGCCACCGGCTTTGCTATTCCCGCCGCCACCGCCCCCGAGCGCCAAGCGAAATGGCTCATCGACAATCTCGGTCTCGAGCTGGCGGTGATAACCCTCGACAGGGAAGGCATATATTACAGGACGGCCTCCGGCGAAGGCAGCCTCATTGCGGCAAAGCCCCGCGCCGCTTACGACGTCACCGGGGCGGGGGATATGGTCATAGCGGCGGCGGCATTTGCGGTTGCCTGCGGTATGGCGCTTCCGGAAGCGCTCTCGCTGGCCAACTTCGCCGCCGGGATGGAGGTTGAAAAGGTAGGCGCCGTGCCTATCGAGCGCAGGGCGATTGTCCGCCGACTCCAGGCCGAGGCCCACATCACGTCGGAGAAGGTCCTGGAAATCGGGGAGTTGCTGCCGCTTCTCGAGAATCACCGCCGTCGCGGCGACGAGATCGTCTTCACGAACGGTTGCTTTGATGTGATTCATCCGGGGCACGTGAAGTTCCTCCAGTTTGCCCGCAGGCAGGGGGACCTTTTGGTAGTGGGGGCAAACAGCGACCAGAGCGTGCGCGCTCTCAAGGGCGAAGGCCGCCCGGTATTCACGCAAGACGAACGGGCGACGGTACTTGCGGCGCTGGAGGCGGTTGATTACGTGATAATCTTTGATGAGGAGACGCCTGCGGCATTGATAAAGAAGGTGCAACCGGATATCCTTGTAAAGGGCGAGGACTGGCGCGAGAAGGGCGTGGTCGGCCGGGAAACGGTCGAGGGGCGCGGCGGCCGGGTGATCCTGGCGCCGCTCGTGGAGGGCCAGTCGACGACCGGCGCGATCGAGCGCATATTGAAGGCGCATAGGGGAGGGGCGGGAATTGAATGATATCGAACGGTGGTTGAGAGACAGTTCAAAGGTCAAGATCGAGCTCGCCGAGACCCAGAGCGATCTCATCCACGAGACGGGCGCGCGGATAGCGCGGGCCTTAGCCGAAGGGCGAAAGCTGTATCTTTTCGGGAACGGCGGCTCTGCAGGCGACGCCCAGCACATCGCCGCGGAGCTCATCAACCGTTTCCTGCTTGACCGTGGGCCGCTGCCGGCGATTGCTCTGACCACGAACGCGTCCGTGGTGACCTCGGTGGCAAACGACTACGGCTTCACGGAGATATTTTCAAAGCAGATTGCCGCGCTCGTGAGGGAAGGCGACATTGCCTGGGGGCTTTCGACATCGGGCAACAGCCCGAACGTCGTGGCGGCGCTCAGGCTTGCAAGGGAGATGGGGGCGGTCACCGTGGGCCTTACCGGCAAGACCGGCGGTGCGATGAAGGAGTACTGCGACTACTGTATTTGCGTGCCGTCCGAGATGACGCCCTTTATCCAGGAGTCCCATATCGCAGTGGGGCACGCTGTGTGTGACCTTATCGAGCGGACGATTTTTGAAGGTTCACACGAGATTTGAGCACAGGCAACACGTATGGAGAGAAAAAATGGCTGAGATGAAGCCGTGTTTCGGAAGAGATCTGGCGGTCAGGTTCGGGGCCGGCACGACGCCTATCGGTGAGGACCCTAAGACGACCAGGCTCGAGTGCTACAACTGCCCTGACCTGGAGCGCTGTGCCATCGTTGTTGGATTGACGCTGCAGCTTCGCCAGCAGCGCAGGGAGGACAAGAAAATCAAGTGAGCGACCAGGAAACCCCCAATATGCACAAGTGCTTTCGCTGTGGGAAGGCCGTTTCCGAGGAGGACGTTGCTTCGGGTAAGGCGTACCTGCGTGACGGGTACTACGTTTGCCCGGAATGCCTCGAAAAGATAAGGCAGGACGCCCGGCACGACGAGATGGACACGGTGAAATCCCAGCTGGCCGCCATCACGGCGGAGCTGCGAAACATCAGCCAGCATCTTCACTATGAGGAGTTTTCCTGGCTGTACGTCCTCGGCGGCGGTCTGCAGGTGCTGGTGCTATTTTTCCTCTACAGGGCCTATGGCGCCGCCGGCGCCGACAAAGTCCAAACGTTGCTCTCGGCCGTCGTGCTGCAGCTGATGACGATAACGGCATTTGTCGTCGGTAAGCTCAAATAGAGGTCTTCCTGTGAAGATCCTTTTCGTCTATCCCAATCTCTACGCCCAGGTTGGCTTCAATTACGGCATTGCGTTTCTCTCCGCGGTGCTAAAGGCCGCCGGTCACGAAACCGCACTCCTGAACGTCAACGACCGCCTGTGCCCCGTACCCACCGACGAGGAGCTCACGGCCTTCGTCAAGAGGGAAAACCCGCGTATGGTCTGTTTTTCCGTCGTCACGACGCAGTACCAGTACGCCCTCAAGATGGCCCGGACGATCCGTGCGGCATTTACGGATATGGTCATCCTCATCGGCGGAATCCACGCGACGATGGACCCCGAAGGGTGTCTCGAATCGGGCGTTTTCGCTTCCGCCTGCGTGGGGGAGGGCGAAGAGGCGCTTCTCGACCTCGTCGAGGCCATAGGACAAGGCGGCGACACCACCTCGATAAAAAACGTCTGGACGAAGAGAAACGGCACAATAACCAGAAACGCCGTGCGCCCCTTTATCTCTCTCGACACGCTGCCTGCCAAGGACTACGAGATATTCGACTTTCAGCGTATGATAGACGCCAAGGACGGCTGGGTCGGGCTTATGGCGTCGCGGGGCTGTCCGTTTCGGTGCTCCTACTGCTTCAACCACCGCATGCGGGCTCTCTACGAGAGGGACACGGGCCTTACGGGAAAGGCGCTCAACTACATTCGCCACCACGGCGTCGACGAGATGGTGGACGAGATAAAGTACCTTGTGGCCAACTACGAGAACATCCGGATGTTCATCTTCGACGACGACCTTTTCACCTTCGACAAGGACTACGTGCGAGAGTTTTGCGCGAAGTACCGGGACGTAACCAACGTCCCCTTCGTCTGTAACGCGCACGCGCGCTTTTTCGACGAGGAGACGGCGGCGCTCCTTGTGGGCGGTGGATGCAGGATAGTGAAGTTCGGACTCGAATCCGGCAGCGAGCGCGTCCGCCGGGATGTGATGCACCGCGCTATGTCGAACGACGAAATAGAGAAGGCGTTTGCCGCCGGCAACGCCGCCGGTCTTCATACGTCGGCGTTCGTGATGATGGGCCTGCCTGGCGAGACCGCCGCCGAGATGGACGAGACGATAGCACTCTTGGCCCGAATCCGCCCGGGGCGCTTCCGCTGGGCGATTTTTTTCCCGTTTATCAATACCGATGCCTACGATATGGCGGTCGAGCAGGACCTCGTGGATTTCGAGAAGATGCATTCGATGCCTAATTTCACGGACGATTCCTGCCTCGATGTCGGCGACGAGCAGAACCTCAAGATACGGAAGTTTCGCGTGGCCTATCCCTGGTATGTAAACGCCCTTAGTCCCGACCCGCCCGTCCGGCGCCTCTTTTCGCGCCTGGTGCAGATCGTTGACGGGCTCGGCAAGGACGACTTCGATGCCTTCGCCGGGCAGGTCGAATCACTCGACGACCTCCTGCACCGGGTCCTGTCGAAGGCCGGCCACAAGCACTATTCCATCCGGTATAATTCCTTTACGGCGGTGACCTCCGAGTGGAACGAGTAGACCCTGAAAAGATACTGGCCCTCCTGCCCAACTGGGTGGGAGACGCCGTGATGGCCACGCCCGCCCTGTCGGCCCTGCGGCGGCGTTTTCCCAAGGCCGTCATCGTGTGCTTAGCGCGCCCCTATGTCGTTCCCGTCCTTGATGGCCTCGGCTTCGTGGATGAAATCCGCGGCTTCGACGGCCTCAAGGCAAAGACGGCCACAAGGCGCTTCCTGTCCGATGCGCGCGCCCTGCGCAGGGAGAAGTTCGACCTGGCCGTCCTCTTCGCGAACTCCTTCCGGACGGGCCTCTTTGCACTCCTGGCCGGGGCGAAAAGGCGCGTTGGATATGTCCGCGAGGGGCGCGGGTTCCTGTTGACCGCAGGGGTAAAACCCGTTATGTCCGGCGGGAGATTCAAGCCTCTTTCTATGATTGACTATTACTTGGCCTTGGTCGCCTCGCTCGATGCGCCGAGCGACGACCGGCGGATGCAACTTGTGGTGACGCCCGCTGACAGCCGAAAGACACAGGAGATTTTTGCACAGTTCAAGGTGGATGTGTCGAGACCGCTGGCCGTCATCAATCCCGGCGCGGCCTTCGGCTCGGCGAAGTGCTGGCCGCCGGAGAACTTCGCCGCCGTCGCAGAGAAACTTTGCGAGAAGGGCTTTGAGGTCCTCGTGGTTACGGGCCCCAAAGAGAAGGACATCGGCGAGACCATAGGCGCCGCTGTCGGCGTGAGCCTCAAGCCCCTGTGGCGGGCGGATATCCCGCTTGGAGCATTGAAGGCGGTTATCGCCCAGGCGGCGGTCCTCGTCACCAACGACAGCGGGCCGAGGCACTTTGGCACGGCGCTGGGCGTGCCCGTCGTGACGATTATGGGCCCTACCGATCCGCGCTGGAGCGACACGGGGTATGCAAGGGAAGTTATAGTGCGCAAGGAGGTCGATTGCGGGCCGTGTATGCTGCGTGTGTGCCCGCGCGACCACAGGTGTATGACTCTTATCACACCGGGGGATGTAATCGCAGCGGTCGACACCGTTTTGTCGGTGCCCGCCCGGCAGGAGGGAGCAGAAACTGGTGACGATAGAAAAGCGGCACTTGCTTGAGACGCTTGCCGGCTTCGGCGGGGTCACCGTGGCGGTCGTCGGGGACCTGCTGGCCGATCTCTACGTAAATGCAAGGCCCATAGGCCTCTCGCGCGAGGCGCCGGTGATGGTCCTCGAAGAGGAAAAGCAGTGGATATCGCCGGGAGGGGCGGCAAACGCCGTGACGAATTGCCTTTCGCTTTCGGGGAAGGCCCTCTGCATCGGCCTCGTGGGGGATGACCGGTCCGGGGAAATGCTCTTGGAAAATCTCGCCTCGCGCGGCGCCGAGGGCAGCGGGATTGTAACAGTTGAGGATGCAACGACTTACACGAAGATGAGGGTCTTCGCCGGCGACCTGCACACGGTAAAGCAGCAGGTGATGCGCCTCGACCGGCGGCCGGCCGACCGCCTGGGTGCTCCTGTGGAAAAGAAGGTTCTGGATGCGATTGGCCGGGCCGCCAGGAGCGCCGATGCGTGGCTTGTCTCCGACTACGACGGCGACCTCTTCTCGGAGGCAGTGATTGCGCGGCTGGATGAGGTGGGCTCCAGAAGCGTTATGGTGGTTGACAGCCACCGCAGGCTCACGCGGTTCCAGGGTATCACCTGCGCGACGCCTAACGAGAGCGAGGCGGCGCTCGCTTCGGGAGTGGAGATTACCGACGACGAGAGCGCCTTCAATGCGGCGATGCGTATCCGCGAAGCAACCGACTGCGACTGGGTTTTCCTTACGCGCGGCAACAAGGGGATGGCGATTGTGGGCCGTGACGGAACCCGCGCCGGTCTGCCGATTGTCGGCCCGTCGGATATTGTGGACGTTGCAGGCGCGGGAGACACGGTGGCGGCGGTTGTCACGCTTTCCCTGGCGCAGGGCGCCGACGCCCGAACGGCCGCTCTCCTCGCGGCCTACGCAGCGTCGGTGGTGTGTATGAAAACGGGCGCGGCCGCGGCTGCACCGGAGGAAATCCGGGCCGCAATAGAGGAGTACCCGCTTCCGGAAATCCGGCCGTACGCAACATAGGAGGGCTTCGCCCCCTTTTTTGCTCTGGGGGCCACGGACGTTGTCCGTGGCAATCAACTAACCTTCCGCGGGTGCGGTAAGCGGTGCCCCTACGCGTGATATGTGTGCCACGGCGGGTTTTGCCCCGCCGTGGGGATCATATTCCGCGCGCGGGGGCCAATGGGTAGGGCGGACATTCCTGTCTGCCAACATATACGGGCTCGACGTGTGTATGCCCCCTCAATGGGCCAGGGAGTTCCATCAGTGCGAGAAGACGCCGAAAAACAGATCAAGGTGCTCAGATACAATATCGAGCGCCACAATTACCTCTATTATGTCGAGGCCAAGCCTGAAATCTCCGACACGGAGTACGACAATCTTTACCGGGAACTCGTCGAACTCGAAAAGAAACATCCCGAACTCGTCACGCCGGAAAGTCCCACGCAGCGCGTCGGCGGCGCACCTCTTGAAGGCTTCGAGCACGTCACGCACGAAATCCCGATGCTCTCTATCGACAACACCTACAACGCCGACGATCTAAGGGAGTTCGACGCGCGCACGAAGCGCTTTCTCGGCACGGATGAGCCGTTCGACTACGTCGTCGAGCCGAAAATCGACGGCGTGGCGGCGACACTCATCTACGAGAACGGCCGTCTCGTCCGGGGCGCAACGCGCGGCGACGGCACGACCGGCGACGACGTGACGTCCAACCTGCGCACCGTGAAGGCGATACCGCTCGCCCTGGCGACAAGGGGCAAGCAGATCGCTGTGCCGGCCAGGATCGAGGCGCGCGGCGAGATTTATATGACGCGCGCCGAGCTCGACCGCCTGAACTCCGTCCGCCGGGAAGCCGGCGACGCCCCCTTTGCAAACCCGCGCAACGCCACGGCCGGGACGTTGAAGCTCCTCGACTCCAGGGAATGCGCCAAGCGCCGCCTGTCGGCTTTCTTCTATGGCCTGGGCGTTTACGAAGGCCCTGAGATTGCCTTTCATCACCAGGTTCTGGAGACCTTCAGGACGCTCGGCCTTCCGGTCAATCCCGAGTACAGGAAGCTTTCCTCGATAGACGAGGTAATCCGTTTCGCCCAGGAGTGGGCCGGGAAGCGCCACACGCTCCCCTATGAAATCGACGGTCTCGTGGTCAAGGTGGATTCCTTCGATCTCCAGCGGCGACTCGGCCGCACGGCGAAGGCTCCGAGGTCTATGATTGCCTACAAGTACCCGGCCGAGCAGGCCCGCTCAAGGGTCAAAGACATACGCGTGCAAGTCGGAAAGACCGGCATCCTGACACCCGTTGCCGACCTGGAGCCGGTGCAGCTGGCCGGCACCACGGTCAAGCGCGCCAGCCTCCACAACTTCGACGAGATACGCCGCAAGGACATCCGCGTGGGCGACGAGGTCCTTGTCGAAAAGGCCGGCGAGATAATCCCCCAGGTGGTCAGCGTGGTCGCCGCCGCCGAATCCGACCGCAGGAAGCCTTTTGCCCCGCCGGATACGTGCCCCGTATGCGGCGGACCGGTCGTACAGGAAGAAGGCGAGGTCTACCTTCACTGCGGCAACCTCGACTGCCCCGCGCAGCTAAAGGAGCGCCTGCAGTACTTCGCCTCGCGAAACGCGATGGACATCGAGGGGCTCGGACAGGCGGTAATCGACCAGCTCGTCGACAAGGGCCTCGTCAAGGACCCGTCCGACCTCTACGGGCTCGACGCCGCCGACGTGGAAAAGCTCGAACGGATGGGCAAGAAGTCGTCACAGAACCTCGTCAATGCAATCGAGGCGAGTAAGTCCGCCGGCTTGGAGAGGCTCCTTGCGGCGCTTACCATCCACCACGTCGGCACGGCGCTCGCGACCACGCTGGCGAGGCATTTCAGGACACTTGACGCCCTGACGGCCGCCTCGGTCGACGAACTCAGCGACATCCGTGACGTCGGCGAAATCATAGCCAAGAGCATCGTCAGTTTCTTTTCGAGCGAGCACAACAGCGAGGTAATCGCGAAGCTGAGGGATGCCGGAGTCTCAATGCAGGCGACGGGCGCCGCCGTAGAGGAAGGCCCGTTGGCGGGAGAGACCTTCGTCTTTACGGGGACGCTTTCATCAATGGGGCGCCCGGAGGCAGAGGCGCTCGTGAGGGCGCTCGGCGGCAAGGCTTCTTCCTCGGTCAGCGCCGCAACGGATTTCGTCGTTGCGGGAGAAAAGGCCGGCAGCAAGCGCGCAAAGGCCGAAAAACTGGGCGTGAAGGTGATTGACGAGGCCGATTTCCTGCGCAAGGTGGGGAAAAAGTGAGTACAATGGCCCCGGTCACGGGAATTCTCACGCTGGTTGAGAATTAGATGGGTATAAGACCTGTATGAGGCGCCCCTTTCTCGTAATAACTATCCTGGGGGCGATTGCCGCTGCGGTCCTCGGCATCCTTCGGCGCGAGCCGCTCTATTTCGCGCAGATGGGCGCGGGGGACCTCGTCGACGGACGCTTTCCGGAACAATACCTGGCCGCAAGCATTGACGAAGTCAATCTTGCCCCGGCCGTCAGCCGCCTTCGTGGCCGGGCAGCCGGGGACCGTCAGCCGTCAGAGGCGCTGGCCCTGGTCGAGATGCAGGCCGCCGGCGTTCTGTCCGCTTATCCCGATCCGAATATCATTTCCCTGGCATACCAGGAGCTCCTCGAACAGTATCCCCAAAGTCCGCTTATTCACTACCGCTACGGGGCCTGGCTTCTGACGAGGCTGCAGTGTGTCGCCGCCGAGAAGCGCAGGGCTTCCATAGCATCCCCCGTGCGGGAACCCGGCGGCGCCCGGAAACCTGTCGGGGAGGACCTCGAAGCGGTGGACTTGGCCCGGCGGGCCAGGATGGAGCTTTTCGCCGCCGCACAGGCCGACCAGCACAATTCACTGCCGCTCTACGAGATCGCCTATTCGTACATAGCCTTCGGCGATACGGATGAGGCAACTGGGTGGCTGGAAAGGGCGGTGGATGCGCCGGAGTTCGATGCGGGCGACGACGTGGTGATAGCCGGCTGCGCAAAGGCCGTCACGCGCTGCAAAGCGCCGCCGCTTGAGGGGTTGATAAGCACCTACCGGGTGGCGCGTTACGCGCCGTCATACCTTGCCGGCCGGATGGAGACGCTCGTGTCGGGGCTCCTTTCGGACAAAGTTCGCGCCGAATATGTCGGCTCCGAATACGACTACCTGGATTACCTGGTCGGGTTTGAGGACCTGACTGTCAAGCTCTTTGAGAGCGCCGAGGTGCTCAGGCAGTCGCAGGCGTCGCTTGTGACGGCGGGGATTCTCTGGAGAAAGGTGGCTGCCGAAGCCGCCTCCAAGGGAGACGAAAGGCTCCGAGCAGCCGCCAGGAGCCGGCTTGCAGAGGCCAGTTACCGCTATCTCTTAGTAGGCTGGCGGCGTGCGGCCGCGGGCCTGCCGCCGCAGCAGGGCATTGTGGATCTCGACATACCGTTGGACTTGAGGCTCCCGTTTTCGAAATGGGCCGGGCGCATTGCAGGGGCATTGTTTGTGCTTGTAGTCGTTCTGGTGTTGCCTGCGCTGGTCCTGGGCGTGGCGGCGATCAGGGTAAAGGCGCTGCGGCAGCTGGCGCTTTCGCTGGCGACGCTTGCCGTCTTTGCCGCGCTGGGGTACAGTGCGTCGTTTTATTCCACGTTCCGGGAGCGCCAGACGACCGCAACTGGGCTGGAGAAACGGCTTCGCCTCCTGTGCGAGACACCGGAGATACTGAGGGCCGAGGGAGAGCCGCAGGGGCCTGCGGACTTCAGGAGCGACGTCGCCAAGACAATGCTCCCCATCACGAACTACACGCTGCAGGCCGGCAGGGTCCTGGCGTACATCGGAACCCGCGATTGCTACGAGGAGCTTATCGACGCCCTGACGGACCCCAACGTCGGGCGGCCGTCGGAGGTAATCTCGATCCTGCGTGAGGAAACGGGCCAGGATTTCGGCTACAGCAGGGCCGCCTCCCGTGAGGTCAGGGACGAGGCAATCCGTGCATGGCGGACCTGGTGGCATTCCAAAAGGGATTCATTCCCGGAGGCACCCACTTGCCCGGCGGTAACCGCCCGAGGCGAGTAAATTTCAGCCCACGCGTATGACTTGCCCGGTTCCGGCACATCGACTAAAATGTATTTTCCAATGGCGCGAGTGTGCTTCTTATCCGGTACCAGGTGGAACGGACTGATGTGTAGCCGAGGTGTTTGGGACGTAATCGTGGTTGGTGCGGGTCATGCAGGCGTCGAGGCGGCGGCGGCCGCAGCGCGGATGGGCGCAAGGACGCTGCTCTTGACGATAAACCTTGATACGATCGCGCAGATGTCCTGTAACCCGGCCATCGGCGGCCTTGCCAAGGGGCAGATGGTCCGCGAAGTGGATGCGCTCGGCGGCGTGATGGCGACAGTGGCCGACCGGACGGGGATACAGTTCAGGCTTTTGAACC
>JAGHCE010000101.1 GCA_021160625.1 Planctomycetota bacterium
CCCTTGTGGTTCTCTTTATCACGCAGTTGCCCAGCCACAGGGTATTGTTCTCGTTGCCCGATGCCACCTCCACGCTGTAGGCGGCCTCCTCCTCGACCCAGTTGAAGGCGAAGATCGTATTGCCGCCGCGCGACTTGAAGTTCTCCGCACCGGTGGCGTGGTGGATGTAGCAGTTGCGAACCATCTGGTGCTTCGCGTTGAAATAGAAGTTGTTATTGTAAGGTTCCCTGCCCGCAACGCTCGTGCCGCTGTGGTCGATCTCGCAGTTTTCCACGAGGACGAAGTCTGCCTTGGAGCCGGCATAAAAACCGTTCTCGTTATGGTGTGAGCGGCAGTTACGGATGGTGATATTCTTGCCGTAGACGCGGATTCCCGATGACTTCCACCCGAACGTTTCGCCGTCGTTCCCGCTTCCAGCGGCGTTACACAGGTCGAGATTTTCCACGATGACGTCATGCGTAGCCTCCGGGAAAAAGATGATCCCGTCTTCGACGTTGACCCCGCCGGCGTCGATCTGCGGCCGCACACCTTCTCTTATGACCCCGCGAATGGTAACGGGGCACTGTGGCGTCCCGCTTCGCAGCACCTTTATCGACGGCCTGTCGAGGCGGTAGGCGCCTGGCTCGACCTCGACAATGTCCCCGGGGCGGGCTTTTTCAGCGAGTATTGCGGAAAGCGCGTCTAAGTCGCCGACCTTCCAGGTTTCCCCTGAAGCCTCGGCGACAAGGCACACCAGCACGAAAAGTGCTGCCGCTACCAGCACGTCAATCCCTGACATCAGTATATATCTCCTTCCAGCAAGCCAGGATACAATGGATATCCGCCGGCAGCACCGCAGGCGGCCTACGGCGTCCCCGGCTCGGCGTACCTGGCGGTTTCGGTGTCGTTCGCCACGATTTCAATCTCGCCGAGGTCGTACCAGCCGTCGTCGCCGCGACCTTCCTGGGCAAGCTGGATTTTCGGCTCACCGGAAATCCTGTGGAGAAGGCCCACTCGCAGCGCATATTTGCCAAACGGCAGATCGCCAGGCACAAAGACGGCGCTGTCGTAAACGACGTCGCCGGGAAGCCACCTGGTAATGTCGGCGTCGGTCCTGACCACAAAAGCCCTGTCACCGGACTTGAACTGGAGTGCGAGGTCGTACCGGTAATAGATGGGTGCACAACCTCGGTTTTCCCACCAGGTGTAAAACTGCATCATCGCAGCGCGCCTGACGACCGGTGGGCAGGCGAGCTTCCGCAGCACGAACCTGTACCCCATCCTCTTAAGGCAGCGGTCGACGGCCGGCCGGTAGTCATCCGGGACCGCCGACGACTTCGTATTGAACTGCGAGAAGTGCCATTTCACCGCCTGGTCAAAGATGTAGTCGGCGTCGAATCCCAGGTCGTGCCACTTGCCCATCACGCCGCAGACCTCGAAGACCACCGGCGCCGTCTTCCACGCGTCGACCGCCTTGCCGTAGATAATCCCTTCGGGGTAGCAGTCGTACATATGGCACCAGTTGCCGCCGCCACTGCCCCACTTGAATCCGCAGTCGCCCAGGCAGTCGGCCCGCCAGCCGGTGCCGTGCTTGACACCGTAGGACAGCGACTCCGCATCGTCGAACTGCATCAGGAGCGGGGTCTTGTGGAAATTGTCCGTGTAGCAATCGATAAGCGCGGCCTTGGCCTGCATCGAGGGGTTGCCCGGCCGGACGTCCCACTCGCCCCAAGGGCCTATCGAGGCGCAGTCGACCGTCTCCAGGTCCGGATGGCCATCGTAGCGGGCGGCCAGCTCGGCGTTTAGCCTCGCCCAGTACTTGATGTACAACGGATCGGAATAATCGGGCAGCCAGTACTTGGCCCCCTTGGCCGCTTTTGTGATACCGCCGGCGGCCCCACATTCCTGGAACCATTTCGGGACGTCATGCTTGCCGACCGAGTCGTGGCACATCACGCGGATGGCAAGCGTCTGCCCCCGCTCGCGCGTGGCCTTGAGCGCCCCGTCGATGATGTCCCAGCGAAACTGCCCCTCTTCCGGCTCGATTCTCTCCCAGTACCAGCGGCAGTACGCAACCGTCGTGTACGGGTGGTTGGGGTTTTCAAGTGACTCCGGCGGCGCGGCGAACTCCTCCGGCCCCACCTCCGTCCACTTCTGGCCGTCGAAAAGCGGGTCACCGTTGAAATGCTGGAAGGTCTGGAAACCCATATGCGGATTGTACAGGACGTCGTCGGTCGGCGTTGGCCTGAAAATCGCCGGATCGGCGAACGAAAGCACAAGGGCACCCATCCCGATAGAGACAAAAACCGCCGCAATAAGCATAGCCTGCGCCTTTCCTTTCGTGCCGGTTGCAGGGCAAAACAGCCCATTCTTACCGGATTGTAGGCCCCGCAGCCCCCATTGCAAGGCGAGATTATCCGCGCGAACATCCCTCAATCAAGGCCGGCGGCGCGCCCTGGAGGGGCATTCCTTTCTCCAAACGATCAGGATTTTCATAAATTCTTTACATATTCTTTGCTTGACCTTCCGAGCCATAGTTGCTATTATTACCCACGTGTTAATTGAGCGCGGGTCTTTTGCCGTCCCTCGACGGCCCGCTGCTCTTGGAAAAAGAAGAGGGAATTTGGCAGTGCCCCCATAGGGGGCGAGTAAGGAGGAAGTGCATTGGCTAAGGGTACGGTTAAGTGGTTCAGTGACCAGAAGGGGTATGGTTTCATAGTACCCGATGATGGTGGCAAGGACCTTTTCGTCCATCACACAAACATCGAGGGAGAGGGTTTCAAGACCCTGCAGGAAGGCCAGGCGGTCGAGTACGAGCCCGAAGAAGGCAAGAAGGGCCCCGAGGCTACCAAGGTTCGCCCCGTCTAACTCAGGCGACAGGCGTTAGTACCAAGAGCCCCGCTTTTTGCGGGGCTCTTCCCTTTTACCCCCCCATTGGTGCTGTTACCGGCTTAGGGCCGAGTAGACCGCTTCGGCGATTGCCAGGTGGCCGGTCAGGTTGGGGTGGACCGGTTCGGCGCAGAACGTGTCCGCTTCGTGTTTTCTGAGCAGTTTCTGGAAAAGATCGTGCGTCCTGACCAGGCGGGTCTTGTATTTCGTGCTCATCTGGTGGACTACTCGCAGGTATTGCGGCAGGAGATCCAGCACCTCTTTGCGAAACGAGCTGCGCGACTTCTCGATACTGAGGTAGAAGGGGTCAACCAGCAGAATGCGGCAACGAGGCAGGCGTCGTTTCGTTCGGGAGAGGATGTCGTCGTAGGCCTCGCGGAACAGTTCCGGCGTTACAGGTTCTTCGCGCTGCAACAGGACGCTGTGCAGGTCGTTTATGCCGATCTTGACCGAGAGCCAGTTCGGTTTGTGGCGAAGCACGTCATCACTCCAGCGATTTCGGAGCCCCGTTATCCTGTCGCCGCTTATCCCCTTGTTGATAATCGTGATCTTCTTTGCGGGTTCCCTGACAGTCACCATATCCGCGAAAATTTTGACGTAACCGTTCCCCAGCGGCCGTTCGGCGGCACGCCTGCCGCAGTCGGTTATGCTGTCGCCAATGAAGAGTATGGTCTGGTTATTCCTGATCTTGACCGGCATTTCAACCTCCTTCTCGTTGGGTTTCACTATCGCCCGCAAGCACATTCAACGTCGCGCAAACGAGCCCTTCAGACGTGTGCGGCTCGGCCTCAGCATCCTGCGGCAAGCCAAGCGCCCGCAGCGCCTGGCTCGTCACCGGGCCAATGCTTACGCACCGCAGCCCTGCCCGCAGCATCTCCCGTGCGGCGTCGCAGCCTATAATCGAAACGAAGCTCTGCGCCGTCCGCGCGCTCGCAAAGAGCACCGCCGAGGGTGCCTTGTCCACAAGGGCCCGCACATCGGCGGCATCGGCCGTGACCGACGCCGCGTCGTATGCCGCCACCTCGATGACCTCCCGGCCCGTGCGAAAGTCCTCGAAGGCCGCCCCCCTGTCCGCCGCGGCCGAGCGCCACAGAATGAAAACCTCGCCGGGTCTTGATGCGCCTGCAAGCTCCCCAAAAAGCGCCTCGCTCGTGAACTCCCCAGGCACGAGGTCCGCGCAAATCCCGTGACTCCCAAGCGCCTCGGCGGTTGCCATGCCTATCGCCGCGATCCTCCTGCCGAAAAGCGCGCGCGAATCGCGTCCGGCCCTCTCCAACGCTTCAAAAAATGTCCGAACCCCGTTTGCGCTCGTGAAGACCACCCAGTCGGCCCTCTCCAGCTCGCCGAGGCCACGATCGAGCCGCTCGGGCGGCGCAGGGATTATCCGGATCGTGGGGAACCGGACGACCCTGGCCCCCAGCGCCGAGAGTGCATCCGCAGTCGGTCCGGCCTGCCCGACGGGCCTCGTAACGACTATGGTCCTCCCAAAGAGCGGCAGCCTCTCCAAGAGCGAATCGGCCGGATACTTCGCAGTGACCTCCCCCACAATAACTACGCACGGCGCTTCGAGCCCCTCTTCGTCGCACCTCCCGGCAATCTCCCCAAGCGCCCCGGTAACCATCTGCTCGGACGGCAGCGTCGCATCCGCCACGACGAGCGCCGGCGTGGAGCCGGAAAGCCCCTCTCCTATGAGCCGCCCGGCGATGTCCGCCAGGTTCGACCGGCCCATATAGATAACGAGAGTCCCGCCGGAGAGCGCCGCCGCCCGCCAGTTGACTCCGGGCGAGCCCCCCTGCCCCTCTCGTCCTGTTACGAACATCACCGAGGAACTGCGCCGCCTGTCGGTAAGCACCACACCGGCTGCCGCGGCAGCCGCACAGGCAGTCGTCACGCCGGGGATGATTTCAAAGTCAATCCCGCGCCTGCCGAGGAAGTCGGCCTCCTCGCCGGCCCTTGCGAAGATACCGGGATCTCCACCCTTGAGGCGCACCACCAGGTGGCCCTCACGCGCTTTTTTCTCCATAAGGGCGTTTATCTCGTCCTGGCCGACCGACGAGCCCCCCGGACGCTTTCCCACGGATATCCGCTCGGCGGCAGAGGGGACCTCCGCCAGGAGCGCCCCTGAGACCAGCCTGTCATAAAGCACCACGTTCGCCCGCCGCAACACGGCCAGGCCGCTTACCGTAATAAGACCCGCCTCGCCCGGACCGGCGCCGACAATGTAAACCTTTCCCGTCATTGGCTCCTCAGACGCGTATGCCCTGCGTCACTGTGCGTGAGGGGGAGGGCTTCGCCCCCTTTCTGCTATGGGGGGGGTCTTCGACCCCTCTATGCTAAGGGGGCCGCGCGCGTTGCGCACGGCAGTCAACTGACCTTCCGCGGGCCAGGCTCCCCTCGCCCCCTACAATACAAATGCTATGTGACACTGGCGGCTTGCCCTGTGGTGAAAATGATACGCGTGCGCCTCGGCGCGCCCTACTCCGGGCCCGCAACGAGCTTCGACAGTAGGACCCCCACCCAGTACAGGGCGATCATAGGCCCCGCCATCGCCAGCTGGGTAAAGACGTCGGGCGGGGTCATTATCGCGGAGATGACGAAAACCGCCACGATGGCATACCGCCAGTTCTCCACGTACGTATGGCTCTCGACGATGCCCACCTTGGCGAGGATCATCATCACCAGCGGCAGCTGAAAGATCGCCCCCATCACCACCGACATTATCATAACGAAGCTTATGGCTGCGGAAAGCGTAATGGTCGGCGTCGCGATCGTTCCCACCAGGCCTCCGAAACTCAGCAGAAAGTACAGCCCGTACTTCAGCACAATCTCGTAGGCAAATACAGTCCCGGCCACGAAAAGTGTCGCCGAAAACGGCACGAAGATATACACCACCCTGCGCTCGTGCCGGTAGAGCCCCGCCGCCACGAAAAGCCACATCTGGTAAAACACCCATGGCGAGGAAATGACAAACGCAATGACGAAAGCCGTCTTCATCGTCGCCACGAACGGCTCGGTGGGCGAGAGCACCACGAGATTCGCTTCGGCCCCGAATTCCTTGACCGCCTCCCGCACGGGCTCGGTGACGAAATCCACCAGCGTCCTTCCGAACACTAAGCACAACACCGTGACGATCCCCACCCCCGCTAAGGCGTAGATTATCCGCCGGCGAAGCTCCTCGAGATGCTCGCCGAGAGACATCCTGTAGTCTTCCGGATTGTCGGGAAGCTCTCTCAAACCGTTTCCCCGGGAAATCTGCACGCACTTTGAAGGTATAGATTCTATTCTGCGCCGGGCCGCAAGACAAGCGCGCCGGCCGCACCGGCACCCTGCGGGCGGAAAAACCTTGAACTCGCGCGCCTCGCAACTATGCTATGGTTGTTCTTGAGCGGCAGTCTATCGAGGGAGCCGGGTATGGAAAAGCTTGAAGGGAAGTTATCGGCAAGGGGCAGGAAATTCGCGCTGGTCGCCAGCCGCTTCAACAGCCTCATAACCAGACAACTGATAGCCGGAGCCCAGGACTGCCTCCTTCGCCACGGCGCCGAGGACAAGGACCTCACACTCGTGTGGGTTCCTGGTTCCTTCGAGATGCCGCTGGCGGCGAAGAAGGCCCTCGAGTCGGGGAAGTTTAACGCGGTCATCTGCCTCGGCGCAGTCATAAGGGGCGAGACTCCGCACTTCGAGTACGTCGCCGCCGAGGCGGCCAAGGGGCTCGCGCAGGTGGCCCTTTCCGGCGGCGTGCCGGTTACTTTCGGGCTTTTGACCCCCGACACGTTGGAGCAGGCCCTCGACCGCGCCGGGGCCAAGTCCGGCAACAAGGGCGCCGACGCAGCGGCCGCAGCAATCGAAATGGCCGACCTCCTGGCCTCGATGGGCTAAGGGCCGGCCTCTTTGGAAAGCCAAGGTTCCTGATGCACAAGCGCACCCGGGCAAGACGGCTTGTGATGCTGGTCCTCTACCAGGCCGATCTCCTGGGAGAAGAGCACACAGCCGATGCGCGTGAGTGGCTCAAGGCCCGAGGCGGCGACTCCGACCTGCACTCTTTCTCAATGGAACTGTTTGATATGACGTTCTCTCACATCGCCGACATCGACCCCCTGCTTGAGAGCGTGGCTCAGAACTGGCATCTTGGCCGTATGGCCGCCATCGACCGGGCGCTTTTGAGGATGGCCGCCTGCGAGCTCATCTACTACAAGGACGCGCCTCCAAAGGTCGTCATCAACGAGGCCGTCGAGCTGGCGAAGCGCTACAGCACCGCCGCCTCCGGCTCGTTCGTCAACGGCATACTCGACAAGATTCACAAGGACCGGGTGAAGAGCGAATGAACTACACCAGGATCGCCGACCTGCACGTTCACACAGACGCCTCCGACGGCGCCTGCTCGGTAGGCGAGGTCATCTCGATGGCCGCGGACGCAGGCCTTGAGATAATAGCGATAACCGACCACGACTCCGTTGCAGCCTTTGACGATCTGGAATGCAACAGCCGTGTCGAGGTCATCCCGGGAGTGGAGCTTTCCGCGGACCTTGCCGGCCGCGAGGTACACGTGCTGGGCTACTTTCTCGATCCCGAGGACGCGGAGCTCCTTGCGATCCTGAGGACCCTCCAGCAAAAGCGCCTCGCTCGCGCACATACGATTCTCCGCAAGCTTTCCACGCAAAGCATCCACATCCCCCCGCGCGACGTCCTGGCTGCGGCCGATGGCGGCGCGATAAGCCGCCTCCACATCGCCGAGATTCTTATCGACAACGGCCATTCGGCCAACCTGCACCAGGTCTTCAGGGATTATCTCGGCCCGGAGGGTACCGCCTTCGTGGCGAAGCCTCACTTCGAGGTCGACCAGGCTATCGCAATAATCCACCGCGCAGGCGGCGCGGCGGTCCTGGCCCACCCGCACAACAACTTCACCTTCGAGGAGGTCGCCTCCTTCGCCGAGGCCGGCCTCGACGGCGTCGAGGCCCACTACGTCAGGCACTCGGCGCGGGACGTTCGGCGCTGGCTCGATGTGGCGGCGAAACTGCATCTGGTCCCCACGGGCGGCAGCGACTTTCACGGCCGCCGCATTACCGACACGCCCATAGGCGCTATGCGCGTCGAGCGAAAGACCGTCGAAGATCTCTTCGAAAGGAGCGGGCACAATGCCGTTCGGCGGATTTCTTGACAGCCTCAAGAGGGGCCTCGCCAAGACGCGCAAGGCCCTCGCAAGCCCCCTGAAGGAGCTCTTCGGCCGCGCCCGCAGGATGGACGCGGACTTCCTCGAAGAACTCGAGGAGATACTGATATCCGCCGATGTGGGTGTGGCCGCCACGATGGCCATCATCGACGACCTGTCCGCCGCCTCGAAGGAACGGAAGGTTTCGGCCCCCGAGGACCTCTACGAAATCCTCAAAGAGGACATAGCCCGCCGCCTCAGAACCGGCCAGGGCGCAGTCGCCCTTGCCGATACGCCGCCTACCGTCATCCTGGTGGCGGGGGTAAACGGCACCGGCAAGACGACCAGCATCGCCAAGCTCGCCTGGTACTACAGCCGGCAAGGCAAAAAGGTCCTCCTGGCCGCCGGCGATACCTTCCGGGCGGCGGCCACCGAGCAGCTCTCGGTGTGGGCCAAGCGCATCGGCGCCGACATTGTCGGCCACCAGATGGGCGCCGACCCTGCAGCCGTAGCCTACGACGCCTGCGAGGCGGCCGTCGCGCGCGGCGCGGATGTTCTCATCGTCGACACCGCCGGGCGGCTCCACACCAACCGCAACCTGATGAGGGAGCTCTCGAAAATCTCCTCGGTCGCGGCGAAAAAAATACCCGGCGCGCCGCATGAGGTCATCCTCGTTTTGGACGCCACCAACGGGCAAAACGCCATCGTCCAGGCAGAACAGTTCAAACAGGCAATCGACGTAACGGGTATATTCCTTGCGAAGCTCGACGGCACGGCCAGGGGCGGCATAGTGATAGCCATTTGCGACAAGCTGGGGATACCGGTAAAATTTGTAGGCGTGGGTGAGGCCTGTGAGGATATCGAGCCCTTCGACGCCGAGCGTTTCACCGACGCCCTTTTCGAATAACAAGAAGGAGAATTTGATGAGAAGGACTCTGGCAGCGGGTATTCTCGTGGCGCTTGTCTCTTGCGGGGCTTTCGCCGCCGATGACATCGACGCCTTTTTCCCGAAGCCCCAGGAGATCGCCGGGTGGGCGATAAGCCGCGACATCGAGCACTACGCGGGCGAGGAGATATTCGACCGGATCGACGGCGCCGGCGAGATATTCCTGCAGTACAATTTCGAGGCGGGAGCAACCGCCGAATTCACCGGCCCCGAAGACGGCGTCATAGCAGTCGAAGTGTATCGGATGAAGACCGCCGCCGACGCATATGGCGTATTCACCTATCACAAGCCTGAAAAGGCCGAGGACTTTGAAGTCTCCCAGGCCGCCTATGCATCGGGCATCCTGGGCGGTCTCTGGAGGGATGTTTACTACGTCAAGGTCTACGGCTTAGAGGAAAAACCCGGCTTGCCCGACGCTGTCAAGGATTTCTGCAAACTCATCTCCTCGAAAATCCCCGGCCGGGGAATCCTCCCGGACACCTTCAGGGTCTTTGAAATCGATGGGCACGTCAAGGGCTCGACCCGTTATCTCCACACCAACCTGGCACTCAAGAATCTCCACTTCGTAGCGGACGAAAATATCCTGAAGCTGAGCGAAAAGACCTCAATGGTCTTCGGCCTTTTTGTCATCGACAAGCGTCGCTTTTCGGCCTTCCTGGTCGTCTACCCCACCGAGCCGGATGCGACGGCGGCGGCTTCCGGCTACGCGAAGTTCCTCGGAAAGCATCCCGATGCGGAGGCCACCTGGTTCAGGCAGCGCGGCAGGACCATCGTCGGCACATGGACGGGAATAAAGGTCAAAGAGACACAGGATTCCGAGTATATGATATACGACACGCTCAAGGAACTCCTCAAGCAAGTGAAGATTCTCCAGATCGACAAGTAGGGGCGCTATGGGGGCACTCAACCGGCGCAGGCTCCTTGAAATGGCCGGTGCGGCCGCGGGGTTTCTTGCTTTCGGCGGCGCACTCGCCTCGGATGCCCCTCTCGAAGATCCGCCCGCCGGGCCGCAGGCACCCCTTGACGCCGATTCCGCCGTCGGCGCCCACATCGCCTCGCTCAAGGGAAAGGTGGCCGTCGCCCGAAACGCCGGCCCCTACCACAACACCATAAACGCCATCACGCTCTTGGGCGGGATGAAGGCCTTTCTGCCGCCCCGCGCCCACGTGGTCGTAAAGCCCAACATCGCCTGGAACCGTCCGCCTGCCGCCTGCGCCAACACCAACCCGGACGTCGTCCTGGCGGTCGTGGAGGAATGCATAAAGGCCGGGGCGCGCAAGGTGGAGGTCTACGACCGGCCCTGCGAGGACCGGCGGCGCACCTATGCGCGAAGCGGCATAGCAAAGGCGGCCAAGGCCGGCGGCGGCAAGGTGCGCTTTCTCGAGGACTGGGAGTTCGTCGAAACCGCGATACCCGGCGGCAGGATTCTCAAGAACTGGCCCGTCGCCGAGGGCGTGTTTGCGGCCGACGCCTTCATAAACGTCCCCATCGCAAAGGACCACGACACCGCCACGCTTACTATGGCGATGAAGAACCTTATGGGCGTGATGGGCGGCAACCGCGGGCGGATTCACACTCACCTGGGCCAGAAACTCGCCGACTTTTCCACCTGCGTAGTCCCGACCTTGAACATCCTCGACGCCAACAGCATCCTCGTCGCCGGCGGCCCCCAGGGCGGCACTCCCGAGGACATCCGCACGCCCGGAATGGTCATAGCCGGCGTGGAGGCGGCCACCGTCGACGCGTTCGCCGCCGCCAACCTCCCCTGGGAAATCGCCCCCGGCCGCAAGGTCGCCTACCTCGAGGCCGCGAGGGATATGGACATCGGCACCCTTGACGTGTCAAAAATCAGGGTAATCGAATCCTAAGCGGTGCATATGGCTTACGTTATTTTCATCGGCTCCTTGTGCGCGGTCGCGGCGACTCCAGCGGTTTTGGGCCTCGTCCGGAAAAAGCCGCTCTTGGTCACCTTGCGGATGACGTGCCAGGCCTTCTTTCTCGTGATGTTCATATTTCTTCTCACCCAGACAGTAATCCCCGTCGAAGGGCACCGGGCGCTCGGGGGGCGCTTTCGCGTTGACTTTTTTCTGCATCTCTCGCCGCTTCTGGCAATTTCGGCGATGATAGCAGGCCGCGTTTTCATCGCGGGAATGCTTATGGGCCTGGTCGTGCTCGTGGGTGCTGTTGTCGCGGGGCGGTTCTTCTGCGGCTGGGTCTGCCCGCTGGGAACCGTTTTCGACGTATTCGACCGGCTTCTTTTCAGGAGACTCAAACGCCCGGAGAGTCGTGACCGGGTCCTGAGAAAGCTCAAGTTCCTCCGGCTGACGGCCATCCTCGTCGCGGCGGTCTTCGGCGTGCAGTCGGCCGGCTGGCTTGACCCCATCGCTATCGCGACGCGCTCCTTTTCGGTGGCGCTCCTGCCCGCCGCCGACCGCGCGGCAAAGGCCGCAATCGAGAAGCCGCTTCGGGACAAGACCTTCAGAGACGCGTCGCCACGGCCGGACGGATGGCTTCGCCGGACGGACGAAACGCTCAAATCACTTCACATCCTCTACGACCGGGACCCTTCTTACCTGCAGACGGGCCTGGTCGGCGGACTGTTCGCAATGCTTGTTCTCCTGCAAATATACCAGAGG
>JAGHCE010000142.1 GCA_021160625.1 Planctomycetota bacterium
CCCACAAGCGCCGCCTCGATGACCGCCTGCCGCTCGCGGTCGCTCGTCCTGCGCCGGCTTAGCGCACGCCGGATGAGCCTCCGACTGTGCGTCTCGAAGCTTTGCGTCAGGCTTTCCCTGACGCCGATCTTCCGCCTGCCCCTGCCGAACCGGAAAAACCTCGACGCGAGCCCCTGTCTTCGCCAGCGAAGCACCGTCGCGGCCGACACGCCCCATCTCTTTGCGAGATCGCCGACCGTCAGCACGGGTTCATTGATGGATTCGACGGATACCGGCAGCGTGCGGCCGACCTCGTCGAGCACCCGCGCAAGTTCAAGCGAGGCCTCCTGCGCCGACAGGAGAGTCGAATCGGGTGACTCCGGGCGGTGGTCGGTTATGGAAAAGAAGATGAAATCGAAGGGATAGGACTTGGCGTAGTCCAGGGCGGCCAGGAATTCCTCTACGCGCTCCAGGAGCCTTACGCGGACCTGCCGCGGCGCCAGGAGCAGCTCGCGCCTGAATACCTCAAATTCCCTCGTTGTACCTTCTGCCATACCCTCAGCCCGGAAAACAACGTCCCCCAATGCTCTAATACGTTCTAATCGGGATTTAGTTCACAAAATTATCGTTTTTTGCCCCACTTGTGCAACTACGCAATACCCGCCTGTCCACAAACAACAGTGATTATGGCGGCATATGACGGGGCCCTACAGTTATTCCGCAAGTAGGGCGGACATTCTTGTCGGCCAATAAGTAGGGCGGTCATTCTTGTCGGCCAATAAGTAGGGCGGTCATTCTTGTCGGCCAATAAGTAGGGCGGACATTCTTGCCCGTCATCGTCTATTCCACGCGCATCGGCCAATAGGTAGGGCGGACATTCTTGTCGGCCATCGTTTATTCCGCGTGGGCTACGAGCCCTGAAGAACACATATCCGCAGATTACGCAGATTTCACAGATTCGCCCCAAGGGGCGCGATTCATCACGCCCACTTCCCGGCACGGTAGGACAGGCATTCTTGCCTGTCCCCTTTCCCCTGGTAGTACAGGCATTCCTGCCCGTCAAGCGAAAAGGGGATAGTATTGCTTTGTTGAAGACAATGTGCCACTGGTGGCCCTCCAAGGCGCTCGCCTGCGAAGGCTGTGTCATATACCCGATGCCCCGCTCCAGGCAATTTCCTTCGGAATCTGTCGTTGCCGACCCTATAATGCCCCCGCAGCCACGGCAGCGGTCTGTGCTGCGGCGGGGTTTCCCTCGGAGGTGTTGCGATGAATCCAAGAGCGCGTCTTGTTGCGGGTATTCTGGTCTGTCTCTTCCTTACGCCGGTCCCGGTGTCCGCGGACGACCTGCCGCAAATCGTAAAGAAGGTCAAGCCAATAGAGGAAATCAGATGACAAATGACTTCGTCAGCCGAGCTCTTCGTGCCATGCAGGACGGAAACTACGAGGACGCAATCGCCGAGTTCAAAGAGGCGATACGGATAAACCCCGACGATGCCGAGGCGCACTACGGTCTCGGTGTCGCGTATTTCAAGCAGGGCAACCGAAGTGCGGCGCTTGATGAATACAAGATCCTGAAAGACCTTGACAAGGACAGGGCAAACAGGCTTTTTGGGATCATCTACGAATAGGGCGGCGCTCGGCGGCGGGTGCGTCGTCCACGGCGGGTAAATTTATCCGCCGGCAGTGTGGCGGACTTTAGCGCGCGCGGAATAAACGTTCGGCAGACAAGAATGTCCGCCCTACTTGTTGGCCGGCGCGCGCGGAAATGGTGTAGGGGCGCTGGTTCACTTGCGCCCGCAGCTTGATGAAGATAGGTGCCTTGGGCGCGATAAATCGCGCCCCTACAAAGCCCGCCGTGGCACACATCAGCCGTAGGGGCGAGGCACGCCTCGCGTGCGGAAGGTCAGTTGATCGCCGCGCGCAACGCGCGCGGCCCCCGTAGCAAAAAGGGGTCGAAGACCCCCCCCCGTAGCAGAAAGGGGGCGAAGGCCCCCTACAGCGGCAGCTCGGTTCCGATGCCCATCTCACAGGCCCTGTTGTATATCAGGATCGACGTTGCCATATCGTCGAGGGCCAGGCCTAAGTTGACGGCTATCGTCCGCTCGGCGTCGGACTCTCGGCCGGGCTTTTTGCCTGCGGCTATCTCGCCGAGGTCGGCATACGGCTCCGGCGTCTGGGCGAAGTAGCCGACCGTGCGGTAGTAGTCCATCTGCGAGACGTCGTCGGTGGCGATCTTGTCGGCCTCGGCCAGGGCCGGCCCTTGCCAATAGGAGTCGAAGTCCACGGCGCTGGCAAACGCACCCTGTGAAAGCCAGCCCGGCTCTATTGCGGGATTGGGGTGCTTCAGGATCGGGCCGCTTGTCACAACGATGTCGAGGCCCTTTACCGCCTTTTCCGGCTTGTCGACGACCTCGATCTCGAGGCCCAGCATCGCGCCCATCTGTGTGGCGTACTTTTCGGCCGCTTCGGGGTAGACGTCGTAGGCCCGGACCTCTTTGATGTCGAAGAGGCACGAGAGCGCTTCGAGGTTGCTCCTGCCCTGGACGCCGCAGGCGAGGATGCCGACGGTGGAACTGTTTTTGCGCGCAAGGTATTTCGCGGCAACGGCCGTGGCGGCGCCGGTGCGCTTGGCCGTTATCCACGTGCAGTCCATAACGCAAACGGGCAGACCCGTGTCGGGGTCGTTCTGGATCAGAAGGCCGGTGATGTACGGCAGGCCCTTTTCCCGGTTCGCCGGATAACCGGAGACCCACTTCACACCCGCCGACTCCAAGCTCGCAATGTATGCGGGCATCGCGTGGATAAAGGCATCGGGGCGCGTATGTATGCCGGGCTTGGGCGGCATCTCCACCTTGCCTTCGCCCTTTTCCACAAACATTGCGTCGAGGGCGTCAATTACCTCCCTCATCGGGAGATTGACCCTTTCTACATCCTCCCTGGAAAGGTACAGCAGGCTGCCCTGCTTCATTTCCTCCTCCTCTCTTTCTTTCAACGGGGGGAACGCATAATCACTGGTGGACGAGCTACCAGTGCCACATAGTCGTGTAGGGTGCGCCCTCCACGGCGGGTAAACTTTAGCGCACGCGGAATAAACGACGGCAGACAAGAATGTCCGCCCTACCTGTTGGCCGGCGCGCGCGGTATATGGCACGGCGGGCCAAGAGCCACCAGTGCCACATATTCTTCGTAGGGGCGAGGCATGCCTCGCCCGCGGAAGGTCAGTTGATTGCCACGGGCAGCGCCCGTGGCCCCCTTAGCAGGAAGGGGGCGAAGCCCCCCCAGTGCCACATTGCAAGAAGGGGTCGAAGACCCTTCGGTTACTTAGCGCGGCTTTCCTTGTGTTTCTTACGGTAGTCGTCGATTACCGCCATCGACAGCGGCTCGTCCCACTGCATCTGCTCTATGTCGTCCTTTGCGCGCCAGTAGCCCGGCGATACGACGTGGGCAAGCTTGGCGAAGTCGCACTCGAAGAGGCCGTCCACACCGTGTTGCTTGAAAAGCGGCACCTGGCGCTTGACGGCCTCTATCTGGGCGCTGACCGTCGTGGTGTCACTGACACCGTTCTTGAGGAGCTCCTCGTAGGCGTCCTTTTGCATCTTATCATCCCCCTCGGAGATCCAGTAGAGCACCGAGACGGCGTCCCTGTGCCAGTACCCGTAGGGGCTGGCGCCCACATTGGTGATCTTGAGCCAGCCGAATATCGAGTCGATAATCTTCTCATCCCGGACATCCTGCAGGTAGATTCCGTAGCCGTAAAACCACGAGCAGTCGCGCCATTCGCGGGAGCGCTCCACCGAGCCGCTTAGATAATAAACGGCCTGGTCGAGATAGTCGTCCGCCTCGTCTGCGGCCTTTTCGTAACCGGGGATCGAGCCGAGGATCTTGAGGCCAACGTAGGCTGCGCCGGCCATATACTCGACTTTCGTGTCCTTGCAGTGTTTCCAGCCGGAACGTATGTCGTCCAGGACCTCGTACGTCTGCCAGTCGCCGGTGAGGTTCCAGTCGATCCACTGGCCCAGCCAGTTTGTCCCGTAGCCCTCCATCGACACGCCGCCGTGGGCGTCCTCGTTCGTGGCAACGCCCCAGTATGCGGTATGCCGCCGACCGATTCCCACCCACTCGGGATGCGCGCGGTTGTAGTGCTTGACGAGCGTGTCGCGGACGTGCCTTGTGTGCGCCTCGGCGGCGCGCCGGTAGTGGTGGTTGCCGGTGCGCAAGTACTGCATAAACATTTTGTAGCTTATCATCGTGTTGCCTCGGCGCCAGCTGTCGTAGTTGTCCCGCCTGGAGCTCAGGCCCCAGGTGCCAAGACCCGGGCCCTTCTCGTTGTATTTGTACGCCCAGAAGAGGTCGCCGTAGTTGAGCATCCCCAGCCAGCAGTAGTCGATCATCGAACGGTAGATAAAGGCCGTCCGCGTGGCCAGGACCGCCTCGGATACTGGGAACTCCTTGAGGCTCGCTTCGCCCTGCGGCATTATCATCCCCGCCGCCTTCGTGCCACTGTAGCCGTACCACTCAGGATTTGCATAGGGCTGGAGCTGGTCGTCAAGGGCGGCCGCAACGGATGCGCTTTCGCCTGCTCGTGCCGCCGGGTGAAAGTCGTAGAAAACATCGTGCGTGAAGCTCACACCCTGCATCCCGTCGGGCCATCCCGACGCACGCATATCCATAACGAGCCCGCCGTGGTCGGGCCAGAGCCACGCCGTTAATGCCTTTCGCTCGGCGTCGTACGAGAGCTCCTTGGGATACATATAGGCCATATCCTTCATCGAGATTGTCACGCCGAACCGCTCACCGGTGACGTCGATCCAGCCGCCGGTTTTCTCGATGCCCTTTGCGAGGACCTCCTGGCCGACGAGGACCTGCCAGTCCAGGGGGAACCCCTTGTATTCGAGGTTGAAAACGTCCGCCGGGCCGGTGCAGAAGAGCCGCGCCACGTCGCCTGAGGCCGGCGCTGCGGCGCCGGTCATCCCGGCGGCCGTGAACTTCACATCCTTGCCCAGCTCGACGGGCAGGGAAAGCCCGATACGCCGGATGTTGTCCTTCTGGCAGTCGCCGCGAAAGAGGAAATTGTGCTGCACCCGCAGAAACGACCTGCCCCTGTAGGCGTGCACCCAGATTGTGTAGACATTGGCGCCGGGCCCCGTGCCGAAGGTCCCCTTCATCCGGACGACCGTCCGGAGGGGACCGTTTTCCAGGACCTTGGCCGAGTAGTCCCCGTCGGCGGCGCTCACGTGCGTTTCGTCGCCGCCGCCTTCAGGCCGCATCCAGAGGGGCCCGGCGGCCACGAACGGCTCGTCGCTGGCTATCTTTCTCGATGTCCCCTTGAGAAGGTTGCGCGCCGAGTAACGAAACGCGGGGCGGTCGGGGTTTTTCTCCTGCAGGTCGAAAAACTGCTCCTGGCCGCCGCTTTCTACGACCTTGTCGCCTTCGGAGTATTCGCCGTCGCCGTCGAGGTCGAGGTAGACGTCTTTGACGAACTCGAAGC